>NZ_NSFU01000017.1:0-138813 GCF_002294875.1 Mesorhizobium sp. WSM4312
ATGCGGCGGGCGAGTTGAAGCATGGGCCGATCGCGCTGATCGACGAGAACATGCCGGTCATCGTCATTGCGCCGCATGACCGCATTTTCGAGAAGACCGTGTCGAACATGCAGGAAGTGGCGGCGCGTGGCGGCAAGATCATCCTGATCACCGATGCCAAGGGCGCCGCACAGGTGAGCGTCAAGACGATGGAGACGATCATCCTGCCGGACGTGCCGGAAATCATCTCGCCGATCATCTACGCGCTGCCGATCCAGATGCTGGCCTATTTCGCCGCCGTGTTCATGGGCACCGACGTCGACCAGCCGCGCAATCTGGCGAAATCGGTCACGGTGGAATAGCACTGTCACTGCTTGCTTGGCGGGCAGCAATTCGAAGTCCAGCTGGCGATAGCCCTTCTTTCGTCATCCACGGGCGGAGCAGGAGCAAAGCTTCTGCGCAGACCCGAGGATGACGAGGGAGGGATGTTTCGGCCTAATCGCGAACGGCAGCAGCTTCCGTTTGGAACACTGAGAGCCGCGTCATAGAGCGAGTCCTTTTAAAAACTTCGCAGTTCCAAACGGCGTCCCGGTTCACTAATGTTGCGCTGCAACCCGCGCCCGGTGAACCATGTCCGATGCTTCCAAGACCTCAGGCATGACCCGGCTGAGGAACTATTTCCTCACGGGGTTCGTCGTCTGCGCACCGCTGGCGATCACCGCCTATATCGCCTGGTCGTTCATCGGCTGGGTCGATTCCTGGGTAAAGCCCTATATTCCGGCGCGTTACAGCCCCGATACCTATCTGCCGTTTCCGGTCCCCGGGTTCGGGCTGATCGTCGCACTGATCCTGGTCACGCTGATCGGTTTCCTCACCGCCAACATTGTCGGCCGCGCCATTGTCGGTTTCGGCGAGCGCCTGCTTGGCCGCATGCCGCTGGTGCGCGGCATCTATGGCTCGCTGAAGCAGATCTTCGAGACCGTGCTGTCGAACAAGGGCGACATGTTCCGCCAGGTCGGACTGGTCGAATATCCGCGCAAGGGCGTGTGGTCGCTGGTGTTCGTCGCAAGCGAGAAGGAAACCGAGATCAATGAGAAGCTCGATCAGGAAGGCGACCCGCTGATCGCCGTGTTCATGCCCTGCACGCCGAACCCGACGACCGGGTTCCTGATGTATGTGCTGAAGTCGGACATCGTGCTGCTCGACATGACGATCGAGGACGGCGCCAAGCTAATCGTTTCGGCCGGACTGGTGGCGCCCGAGGTGAAAAGCAAGATGGTGACGCTGAATGGCGAGCCGATCAACGGAACCGTCGCCAATCCGCCATTGGGGCCTCACCCGGCGCGCAGAAGCCGAACGGCCGCGTCGCGGCCGAACAAATAGAGCAGCAGGCGCAGCGCCTCGCCGCGGTCGGATTGCAGCTCCGGGTCGCGTGACAGGATAAGCCTTGCATCGTCGCGGGCAGCCTCCAGGAGATCGGCATGCGCCTCGATGCGCGCCACCTGGAAGCCGGGTGTGCCGGACTGGCGGGTGCCCAACAGCTCGCCTTCGCCGCGCAATTTCAGGTCTTCCTCGGCGATCAAAAAGCCGTCCTCGGTCTCGCGCATCACCGACAGCCGGCGTTTTGCCGTCTCGCCGAGCGGGTCCTTGTAGAGCAGCACGCAAGAGGATGGCTTGTCGCCGCGCCCGACCCGGCCGCGCAGCTGGTGCAGTTGCGCAAGGCCGAAGCGCTCGGCATGCTCGATGACCATGACGGTGGCATCGGGCACGTCGACGCCGACCTCGATGACCGTGGTGGCGATCAGGATGCGCGTCTCGCCCTCCTTGAAGGCGCGCATCGCCTCGTCCTTCTCGGTGCCCTTCATGCGGCCGTGGACAAGGCCGATGCGGTCGCCGAACAACGGTTTCAGCGAGGCAAAGCGATCCTCGGCCGACATCAGCTTGATCTCTTCGGATTCCTCGACCAGCGGGCAGATCCAGTAGATTTTCTGGCCCCCGGCGACGGCATCCTCCATGCGGTCGACCAGTTCGTCGAGACGCTCCAGCGGCAGCGTGACGGTGCGGATCGGCTGTCGCCCGGCGGGCTTTTCCGTCAGCTTGGAGACATCCATGTCGCCGAAGGCGGTCAGCACCAGCGTGCGTGGGATCGGTGTGGCGGTCATCACCAGCATGTCTGGCGCGTCGCCCTTGGCGGTGATGGCAAGCCGCTGGTGGACGCCGAAACGATGCTGCTCGTCGATGACGGCGAGCACCAGATCGTGGAAGGTCACCGTCTCCTGGAACAGCGCGTGGGTGCCGACGACGATGTCGAGCTCGCCGCTTGCCAGGCCGGCCAATGTTTCGGTGCGTTCGCGGCCCTTTTCGCGGCCGGTGAGGATGGCGATGCGCAGGCCGACCTTGGCGGCGAGCGGCGCGATCGTCGCCAGATGCTGGCGCGCCAGGATTTCGGTCGGTGCCATCAGTGCCGCCTGGCCGCCGGCCTCGACGGCGCGCGCCATGGCAAGCAGCGCGACCACCGTCTTGCCCGAGCCGACATCGCCCTGCAGCAGCCGCAGCATGCGCTCGGGGTCGGCAAGGTCGGCATTGATTTCGGCCAGCGCGAATTCCTGGCTTGCGGTCAGCGAATAGGGAAGGGCTGCACGGAGTTTCTCGACGATGCGGCCGTCGCCGACCAGGGGGCGGCCGGACAGGCGGCGGATCTTTGCCCGCACCAGCGCCAGCGAGACCTGGCCCGCCAGCAACTCGTCATAGGCAAGACGCCGCCAGGCCGCGCCGTCGATGGAAACGTCGATGGGATCGGCCGGATTGTGGATGCGGGTAAGCGCGTCGGCAAAGCTGGGAAAGGTGTGCCGGCGCATGAAGGCGCCGTCCTGCCACTCCGGAAATTCGGGCAGTCGCGCCAGCGCCTGGCCGATCGCGCGGCGCAGCACCTTGCCCGAGAGGCCCGCGGTGAGCGGATAGACCGGTTCGACCAGCGGCAGGTTCTCCGCTTCGCTGGCCAGCGCGATGTGGTCGGGGTGAACCATGGTCGGGCGGCCGTTGAACCATTCCATGCGGCCCGAGACCACGACATGCTCGCCCACGGGCATTGCCTTTTCGAGATAGGCGGCGTGCGCATGAAAGAAGGTCAGGCCGATCTCGCCGGTATCGTCATGGGCGTAGACCCTGTAAGGCACCGACCGGTTGCCGCGTGGCGGCGGCTGGTGGCGATCGATGCGCACGTCGAGGGTCACGATCTGGCCTTCCGCGGAACCGGCAATGCCCGGCCGACTGCGGCGGTCGATGACGGTATGCGGCAGCACGAACAGAAGCTCGCCGGCGCGGGCCGCTCGATCACCAAGATCAGCGGTGACGACCTTCTCGATCAGCGCGCCGACCTTCGGTCCGACGCCGGCAAGCGAAGTAATCGGAACAAACAGCGGATCGAGGATGGAAGGACGCATGATGTCAGCTTATGTCGCGACGGCTACAGCGCAAGGCTGACAGCCCCTTCTATCCACGCTATATGCGCCGCAGCAAGTGAGGATGCGCCACAATGACCGGAACGAAACGATCAAGCGAGGGGCTGGACGCCCACCGCCGCAAGCTGTTGTTCCGCTCCTGGCATCGCGGCATGCGCGAGATGGATCTCATCCTCGGCACCTTCGCCGACGCCGAGATCGGCGCCTTGACGGCTGATGAAATCGAACAATATGAGGGGCTCCTCGACATTTCCGACACCGAATTCCTACCGCTTATCACCGGTGAACGCCCGATCCCGGCGGATATCGATTGTCCTGTCCTGCAAAAGATCCTGGCGTCCCGCCGGACCATGACTTTCTGAACAACAGCAATTCCAGGAAAAGTGCGAAGCGGTTTTCCCACAGGAATTGCGACAAACAAAGACCGTGATTTGATGAGCCTCATTCCCACCATTGGTCTGCCGAAAGGCCGTGCCGGCCAATTCATCGTCGATGGTGTCGCCGATGGGTACGAGGCGTTCGCACTGGTGCAGGCCGCACTCGAGATCGCGCCCGACAAGCCGGTGCTGTTCGTGGCGCGTGACGGCCAGCGCCTGCCTGTTATCATCGAGGCACTGGCCTTTGCCGCGCCTGGCCTGCCGGTGCTGGAACTGCCGGCTTGGGACTGTCTGCCCTACGATCGCGTCTCGCCCGGCTCGGATGCCGCCGCCAAGCGCCTCGATGCCCTGACAGCGATGATCGCGCTGGCGAAGAAGCCGCATCGCGCCGTCATCCTCACCACCGCCAATGCGCTTCTGCAGCGCGTTCCGCCGGCCGACCTGGTCGAGGCACAGACCTTTCATGCCAGGCCTGGCAACCAGATCGACATGAACGTGCTGATTGCGCGGCTGGAAACGTCCGGCTTCGAGCGGGTGCCGACAGTTCGCGGCATCGGCGAGTTCGCGGTGCGCGGCGGCATTCTCGACCTGTTTGCTCCGGGTTGGACCGAGGCGCTGCGCCTCGATTTCTTCGGCGATACGCTGGAATCGATCCGCGTCTTCGATGCCGCCACCCAGCGCACCACCGGCCAGCGCAAGTCGATGGCGCTGCAGGCGATGAGCGAAGTGGCGCTGACGCCTGAAACCATCAGCCGCTTCCGCCGCTCCTATATCGAAGCGTTCGGCGCGCCGCAGCGCGACGACGGGCTCTACACGGCAGTCAGCGAGGGCAGGCGGTTCGCCGGCATGGAGCATTGGCTGCCGTTCTTCTATGAGCGGCTGGAGACGGTGTTCGACTATCTGCCGGATACGCCTGTCGTTTTCGACCATCTGGCGCATGAAGCGCTGGCGGAGCGTCACACGCTGATCCTCGACCATTATGAAGCGCGCAAAAAGCAGGCCGACGCCGCGCTGAAGGATGCGGTGCCCTACAAGCCGGTTGCGCCCGATCTGCTCTATCTCTCGCCGGAAAACCTGATCGCCTCGCTCGGTCCGCGCGACGCGATCGACTTCACGCCCTTCGACGCGCCCGATGCCGGCGCGAAAAAGGTCTACCACGCCGGCTCGCGCCATGGCCGCAGTTTCGTTGAGGAGCGCGCCGATCCGAACGTCAACGTCTTCGACGTCGTCGTCAGGCATATCGCCGACGAGCGCGCGGCACGTCGGCGTATTGTCATCGCCGGCTGGACGGAAGGTTCGCTCGACCGGCTTGGCCAGATCCTCACCGAGCATCACCTCGGCAATCTCAAGCAGGTCGGGACGCTGGCGGAAGCCGAACAGCTCGAGCCGGGGCAGGCGGCATTGGCCGTGCTGCCGCTCGAATCCGGCTTCGAGACCGAAAAACTGGTCGTCGTTGCCGAACAGGATATTCTGGGCGACCGGCTGATCAGGCGTTCAAAGCGCAAGAAGCGCGCCTCCGACTTCATTGCTGAGGCTTCGGCGCTGTCGGCCGGCGATATCGTTGTCCATGCCGACCATGGCATTGGCCGCTTCATCGGTCTGCGCACCATCGAGGCGGTCGGCGCGCCGCATGATTGCCTGGAAATCCACTATGCCGGCGACGACCGGCTGTTCCTGCCGGTGGAAAACATCGAGCTGCTGTCGCGCTACGGTTCTGACACGGCCGAAGCGACGCTGGACAAGCTCGGCGGCGGCGCCTGGCAGTCGCGCAAGGCCAAGCTGAAGCGGCGCCTGCTCGACATGGCCGGGCAGCTGATCCGCATCGCCGCCGAGCGGCAGATGCGCGCCGCGCCGGCTCTGGTGCCGGCCGAAGGCCTCTATGACGAATTCGCCGCGCGTTTCCCCTACGAGGAAACCGACGACCAGCAGACGGCCATCGACTCCGTCAGGGATGACCTCGGCGCCGGCAAGCCGATGGACCGGCTGATCTGCGGCGATGTCGGCTTCGGCAAGACGGAAGTGGCGCTGCGCGCCGCCTTCATCGCGGCGATGGAAGGGTTCCAGGTCGCGGTCGTGGTGCCGACGACGCTGTTGTCGCGCCAGCATTACAAGACGTTCTTGCAGCGTTTCTCAGGCCTTCCCATCCGCGTCGCCCAGGCCTCGCGGCTGGTCGGCGCCAAGGAACTGGCGGAGACGAAGAAGGCTTTGGCCGAGGGGCAGGTCGACATCGTTGTCGGCACGCATGCGCTGCTCGGTTCGTCGATCTCGTTCAAGAATCTCGGCCTGCTGATCATCGACGAGGAGCAGCACTTTGGCGTCAAGCACAAGGAAAGGCTGAAGGATCTGAAGACCGACGTCCATGTGCTGACGCTGTCGGCGACGCCGATCCCGCGCACGCTTCAACTGGCACTGACCGGGGTGCGCGAGCTGTCGTTGATCGCCACGCCGCCGGTCGACCGCATGGCGGTGCGCACTTTCATCTCGCCCTTCGATCCGCTGGTCATTCGCGAGACGCTGCTGCGCGAGCGCTATCGTGGCGGCCACTCCTTCTATGTCGTTCCACGTATCAGCGACCTCTCGGAAATCCATGATTTCCTGAAAGAATCCGTGCCCGAACTGAAAGTGGCGGTTGCCCATGGCCAGATGCCGCCGGGCGAGCTCGACGACATCATGAATGCCTTCTATGACGGGCAATACGACGTACTTCTGTCGACCACCATCGTCGAATCCGGCCTCGACATCCCGACCGCCAACACGCTGATCATCCACCGCGCCGACATGTTCGGCCTGTCGCAGCTCTACCAGCTGCGCGGCCGGGTCGGGCGCTCGAAGGTGCGCGCCTATGCGTTGTTCACGCTGCCGGCCAACCGCAAGCTCACCGATACGGCCGAGCGCCGGCTGAAGGTGCTGCAATCGCTCGACACGCTGGGCGCCGGCTTCCAGCTCGCCAGCCACGATCTCGATATAAGGGGCGCCGGCAATCTCCTGGGCGAAGAGCAGTCCGGCCATATCAAGGAGGTCGGCTTCGAACTCTACCAGCAGATGCTGGAAGAGGCTGTCGCCGAGGTGAAGGATTCCGGCGAGGTCCTGGATGGCGGCTGGTCGCCGCAGATCGCCGTCGGCACGGCGGTGATGATCCCCGAAAGCTACGTGCCGGACCTGCAGCTCAGGCTGGCGCTCTACCGCCGCCTCGGCGACCTCGAAGACACTGAGGAGATCGACGCTTTCGGCGCCGAACTGATCGACCGTTTCGGCCCGCTGCCGGACGAGGTGAAGCATCTGTTGAAAATCGTCTTCATCAAGGCGCTTTGCCGCAAGGCCAATGTCGAGAAGCTCGACGCCGGGCCGAAGGGCGTCGTCATTCATTTCCGCAAGCGCGAGTTCTCCAACCCGGTCGGCCTGGTCAAGTTCATCGGCGAGCAGGGTTCGCTGGCCAAGATCCGCCCGGATCACAGCGTCGTCTTCGCCCGCGAATGGCCGACCGCCGAGAAACGGCTGGCGGGCTCGGCGGTGGTCATGACACAACTGGCGCGCCTGGTTGAGAAGGCTGCGTAGCCCCCCGACCCATTCGCCAGCGCTGAAATTCCGGTCTAGAATAGGAAATCGGCTTCGTGTATGGAGCCGCCAACCCATATAGGGGCGGAAATGGCGGGCGAGGGTGCTCGCCGGAAAGAGTGTTGGGTGCAGCGATGACGAAATGGTCGCCAAATTCGTGGAGAGCAAAGCCGATCAAGCAGGTTCCTGCCTATCCGGACCTTGCCGCGCTCAAGAACACCGAAGCCCAACTCGCCACCTACCCGCCACTGGTCTTTGCCGGCGAGGCGCGCAAGCTCAAGAAGCAGCTCGCGGCGGTCGCTGCCGGTGAGGCGTTCCTGCTCCAGGGCGGCGACTGCGCTGAAAGCTTTGCCGAGCACGGCGCCGACAACATCCGCGACTTCTTCCGCGTCTTCCTGCAGATGTCGGTCGTGCTGACCTTCGCCGGCGCACAGCCGGTGGTGAAGGTCGGACGCGTCGCCGGCCAGTTCGCCAAGCCGCGTTCGTCTGACAATGAGACCAAGGGCGAGGTGACGCTGCCGAGCTATCGCGGCGACATCATCAACGGCATCGAATTCGACGCCAAGTCCCGTATTCCCGATCCTGCCCGCCAGGAAATGGCGTACCGCCAGTCGGCGGCGACGCTCAACCTTCTGCGCGCCTTCGCCCAGGGCGGCTATGCCAGCTTGGAGAACGTGCATAGCTGGATGCTCGGCTTCGTCGCCGACAGCCCGCAGGGCGAAAAATACGGTGAGCTCGCCAACCGCATCACCGAGACGATGGACTTCATGAAGGCCGTCGGCATCACCTCGGAGACCAATTACGCGCTGCGCGAGACCGATTTCTACACCAGCCATGAAGCGCTGCTGCTTGGCTATGAGGAAGCTCTGACCCGCGTCGATTCGACCTCCGGCGACTGGTATGCCACGTCGGGCCACATGATCTGGATCGGCGACCGCACGCGCCAGCCCGATCATGCCCATGTCGAGTATTGCCGCGGCATCAAGAACCCGCTCGGCCTGAAATGCGGCCCGTCGCTGACCGCTGACGGCTTGCTGGAGCTGATCGACCTGCTCAACCCCGAGAACGAGCCCGGCCGGCTGACGCTGATCGCCCGCTTCGGCTCCGACAAGGTCGCCGACCATCTGCCGAAGCTGGTGCGCGCGGTGCAGAAGGAAGGCCGCAGCGTGGTCTGGTCGTCGGACCCCATGCATGGCAACACGATTGAGGCCGCCGGTTACAAGACGCGGCCGTTCGACCGCATCCTGAAGGAGGTGCAGACCTTCTTCGAGGTGCACCGCGCCGAAGGCACGCATCCGGGCGGCATCCATGTCGAGATGACCGGCAAGAACGTCACCGAATGCACGGGTGGCGCGCGCGCCATCACGGCCGAGGAATTGCAGGACCGTTACCACACGCATTGCGACCCGCGCCTCAATGCCGACCAGGCGATCGAGCTCGCCTTCCTGGTGTCGGATCTCCTGAAGAAAAGCCACCCGGTGCAGCACAAGCAGGCCGTCAACGGCTGATGCCGGCCAATGACCCGATTAAGGAAAGGCGCTGGAGAAATCCGGCGCCTTCTTCGTTTTAGCTCACGTTTGTGTTCTCGGCAGCTGCCAGCGCGATCAGCTGATAGAAGGCGTCAATCCTTCTTGTAGAGCAGCCAGCTCTTGCCGGCGCGGCCGGCCATCGTCGAATGCTTGGTGACGCGGTTGCGGCCGCTCACTTTCGAACGGTAGAGTGCACGGTCGGCCTTGGTGTAGAGGTCCTCCGGGCCTTCGGCCTCGGATGCCATGCAGATGCCCATCGAGACGGTCACGGTTCCGTAATTCATGCCGGTCTGGCTGCTGGTGAACGGCGTCTGCTCGATCAGGGCGCGAATGCGCTCGGCGATCTCGTAGGTGGCGTCTTCGCTGGCACCCTCGATGATCAGCGCGAACTCCTCGCCGCCGGTGCGGGCGACGAACATGTCGCCGCGAATGCTGGTTTGGAAAATCTCGGCGATGATCTGGATGATCTTGTCGCCGACAGGATGGCCGTAGCGGTCGTTGATGTCCTTGAACCGATCGATGTCGGCAAGGATCAAGGCGTTGAACAGGATACCCTTGTTGCTGGTGTAGATCCGGGTGATTTCCTTGTCGAAGGCGCGGCGGTTCCGAATCTGGGTCAACGGGTCCGTATCGGCCAGCCGCTTGTATTCCTCGAGCTTCGACTTGACGCTTTCGAGTTCGGCCGTCTTGTCGCTGAGCGTCGAAGCGATCTGCTTGCCGTGATCGATCGTCGAATTGGTGGCAACGGCCATGGCGTTGGCGATTTTTTGCAGAAGGTCCTGCGAGAGCAAGCTGCGGCCACTCAGGCCGTTCGATGTCTCGTCGAGGATCCTGCCGTATTTTTCGATGTGGCTGCGTTCGCTCCGCAAAAGCGCCGCGACCTCCTCGAGTTCCCGGGCGATGACGTCCCGCGCATGCTCGACGATGCCGGGGCCGTGGTTCTGGGCAAAGAAGGCGCGTCCGATCTTATCCAATTCATCCTGCGTCGGCCGGCTGCTCAGCGACACGACGGCGAGACTGAGCTCGCGGTTGGTGCCGCTCAATGCCTCGTAGAAGATTTCGTAGTTGCGCGGCAGGCCGAGGACGCCAAGCTGGCGCATGGTCGCGACAACCGTGGCTGCGATGTCGGTGTTTCGTTCGGTCGTGGCTGCTGCCGGCTGCATGTCTGATCCACTCTTCCCCTCGGATCCCGACGCGGAATTTGCGGGTTCCATTGATCGCCGACCTGGGGAGCGCGACCCGATAGTCCAGAACATCTTGCGAAGAGACGCGTCCCCACCCGCCATCTTCGCTTGGCGTGACCATAGATGCGGTGGCGCTAAAGTTTCCTTAATCCGCACGACCTCCATGGGTTTTTCGCTACCTGTGGCTGTAGAAGCATAAATCTTGTACCACCACAGCGGGAAAGCGTCCGGTTTGAGGGCTTTGACTTCGAAATCCGCCTGTTGTCCCGATGGAATTTCGAATCTGTCACGCCAATCGATGTCGCATTTGCTTGCGCGCAACCACCGCAAAGCTGGAATCCTGGCAATGATGCTGGGCGAGGTTTCTCCAGGAGCGCCGAAATGAGTGACAGTCACCAGGGATCATGCCTGTGCGGAGCGGTCCGCTTCCGGACAAGGGGAGCATTGCGCGGCGTCGTCTACTGTCATTGCTCGCAATGCCGGAAGCAAAGCGGGCATTTCTATGCCGCGACCAATGTCGCCGACGCCGACATCGTGATCGAAGGCGCCGAAAGCATCACATGGTATGAAGCGTCCGCTTTCGCCGGGCGCGGCTTCTGCAAGACTTGCGGCTCCGTGCTGTTCTGGAAGCCAAGGGCTCAAGATTATATTTCGGTCATGGCGGGAGCGTTCGACAAGCCGACAGGTCTCAAGGGCGACTGTCATATCTTCGTTGGTGACAAGGGCGACTATTATTCGATCGACGACGGGTTGCCGCAGTTTGAAAAGTCGACGCCTTCGATAGCGGTCGCTGAATGAATTTTGGACAAGACGCCTTATTCCCTTGATCGGGCCGTTGCTTTATCTCGTGCCGGTAACTCGCAAAGAGGTTTGGGCATGCAGCGGCTGATCGACGCTTTTTTCAATTCGGTGCGGGCGTTTCGCAAGCTGGCCGCCAGCGAGAAGGCTTTCCAGCAGGAACTGATGCTGCTGGTGCTCGCCTTGCCCGCTGCGTGGTTCGTTTCAGTCTCCTGGCGTGGTTATGCGCTTCTGGTCGGGGCGGTGCTGTTGCTGATCATGGTCGAGGTGCTGAACACCGGCATCGAGGCGGCCTGCGATGCCTTCAGCCGCGAGTTCAATGTCGACATCCAGCTGGCCAAGGATTGCGGTTCGCTGGCGGTGCTGATCTCGGTGGTCATCGTCGCCGGCGTCTGGGGTATCGCGCTCATCGAGCGGATCACCGGCTTTCCGATCTGACCTTCCGAGCGAGGCCGGCGGCATCACTGCTCCCGGCGACGTTCCCGCTTGGCGATGTGGCGGGCGACAAGCCAGGCCAGCACGGCCACGGTGAGGCCAATGCCGAGCCCGATGAACAGCCGCTCGTGGCGCATCAGCGCCTGGCCGACGAAATGCTCGGCGCCCAGCCCGAAGACATAGCCGATCGTACTGAACAGCACCGCCCAGATCGTCGATGAGATGGCGTTGAGGATGACGAAGCGGGGTGCTGCTATGGTCGACAGGCCGGCCGCGATGCCACCAACCAGGCGCATGCCGTAGACATAGCGATTCGACAGCACGAAGATGTTGGGATGGGTGTTGAGCAGACGGTAGGCGCGGCGGAAGCCCGGCCGCCTGCGCAGCCTGACGACATGGCGGTTATCGGCAAAACTTCTGCCCAGGATGAAGAAGCAGGTGTCGCCGGCGAAGGCGCCGAGCGCTGCCGCGACAACAGCGTGCCACAGCACGAAAACATTCTGGTGGGCGAAGAAACCGCCGAGGATGGCGGCGCTTTCCCCTTCGGCGACGCAGCCGAGAAAGACGGCAAGCAGCCCATATTGTTCGATGAAAGGATGGATGGCTTCGGTCATGAGGCCGACTGCTGCCGCGCCAGCCTCTCGTCGATGCGCTTGACCGCTTCCGTCAGCCGCACGATCTCGTCGCGCATGCCGATGATCTGGCTGTGGCGCAGTTCATCGAGTTTCTCGTGCAGCGCCATGATCTCGATCTCGGCCTTCAGATTGACCTCATAATCATGGGCGGCGTCGATGCGGTCGCGTTCGGTCTGGCGGTTCTGCGCCATCATGATCACCGGCGCCTGCAAGGCGGCGACCATCGACAGCACCAGATTGAGGAAGATGAACGGGTAAGGGTCGAAGGCATCGCGCGTCAAAAGCCAGACATTGCCGACTGTCCAGACAACCAGGAAAGCGATGAAGCCCAGGATGAAGGACCAGGAACCGCCGATGCGGGCGATCGTATCGGCGAGGCGGTCGCCAAAGGTCTGGTGGAAAGCGACGGCCTTGTTGGTGTCCCTGGAGATAGTGGTGCGCTCGAGCGTCGATTGCAGCACGCGGCTCTCCAACTGGCTGAGGCCGTCCGGCCGTCGCTTGAGCCAGCGGTTCGCCAGGTCGTCGATTGTCTTGTTCATGGCCGTCTCCGTCGTCAGTGGAGATAGACGTAGAGGCTGCCGCCTCTCGCGGGAAGTGTTACATTCAAGCCAACAGCGAGGGACCCATGGCCGATTTCCAGAAAATTCGCCTGCGCGCGGCAAAGCGCAAGGGCGGCGAAGCCGAGCTTGCAACGCTGCTTGGGCCAGTGCCCGACAATGCCGCGGTCGCCGATACCCCGGACGACCGCATTCTCTCGACCATGGCCGAGCGGATCTTTGCCGCCGGTTTCGTCTGGCGGGTCATCGAGCAGAAATGGCCCGGTTTCGAGGAGGCGTTTCTGCGCTTCGAGCCGAAGCGGCTGTTGTTCCAGCCTGACGATTTCTGGCACGATCTGGCTTCCGACCAGCGCATTGTGCGCAACCCGCAGAAAATCAAATCCGTGCGCGACAACGCTGCCTTCGTCGAACGCGCGTCGAAGGAGCATGGCGGCTTCGGCGAATTCCTCGCCAACTGGCCTGCCGACGACCAGGTCGGGCTGATGGCCTATCTCGGCAAGCATGGCAGCCGGCTGGGCGGCAATACGGGCCAGTATTTCCTGCGCTGGCTGGGCTGGGATGCCTTCGTCATCTCGGCCGACATGGCAGCAGCGCTTCGTGACGCCGGCCTCGACATCGCCGAAAGCCCGACCTCGAAGAGGGACCTCGACAAGATCCAGGCGCAGATCAATCAATGGGTGGCGGACACCAGCCTGCCGCGCCGGCACATTTCGCGCATCCTGGCGATGTCGATCGGCGAGAACCATTCTCCGCAGTCGCTGCGCGAATATATGGGCGACGACTGATCGACGGTCTCGGTCGGGGTGGTCCAAGCCAACGCCATTGCGAGGCGAATTGTGCCGCGCTAAGTCAGCAGGCATGACCAAGAAGCCCGACCTACTGCGCATCGCGATCGCCCAGCTCAACCCGACCGTCGGCGATGTCGCCGGCAATCTCGCCAAGGCCCGCGAGGCGAGGGCGGATGCCGCGCGCCAGGGCGCCGATCTCGTGCTCTACACCGAGCTTTTCCTCGCCGGTTATCCTCCCGAGGACCTGGTGCTGAAGCCGGCCTTCCTGAAGGCCTGCGAAAAGGCGGCGCAGGAGTTTGCCGCCGATACATCGGATGGCGGCCCCGGCGTCATCATCGGCACGCCGCTGAAGCGCAAGAGCGGGACGCACAATTCGATCGTCGTCGCCGATGGTGGCAAGATCATCGCCGAACGCTACAAGCTCGACCTGCCGAATTATGGCGAGTTCGATGAGAAGCGCGTGTTCCAGGCAGGACCCGAGATCCAGGGACCTGTCAATTTCCGTGGCGTGCGCATCGGCATTCCGATTTGCGAGGACATCTGGGGCGATGTCGGCATCTGCGAATCGCTGGCGGAAAGCGGGGCAGAAATCCTGCTGGTGCCGAACGGCTCGCCTTACTATCGGGCCAAGATCGATGTCCGCCATCAGGTCGTCATCCGCCAGGTCATCGAATGCGGATTGCCCATCACCTATGCCAATCAGCTTGGCGGTCAGGATGAGCTGATCTTCGACGGCGCGTCGTTTGCCATCGGCGCCGACAAGACATTGGCTTTCCAGATGAGCCAGTTCGAGGAAGCGGTCGACGTCATCACATGGAAGCGCGGGGAGGACGGCTGGGTCTGCTCGGAAGGGCCAATGTCGAAGATCCCCGAGCGGGAGGAGGCCGACTATCGCGCCTGCATGCTGGGCCTGCGCGACTACGTCAACAAGAACGGCTTCAAGAATGTGGTGCTCGGCCTGTCCGGCGGCATCGATTCGGCGATCTGTGCCGCCCTTGCCGTCGACGCGCTCGGCGAAGAGCGGTTGCGCGCGGTGATGATGCCCTACCGCTACACCTCGAAGGATTCGCTCAAGGACGCCGAGGATTGCGCCCGCGCGCTCGGCTGCCGCTATGACATCGTGCCGATCTTCGAGCCGGTTGAAGGTTTCCTGCATGCGCTGACGCAGCTCTTCGAGGGCACCAAGGAAGGCATCACCGAGGAAAATTTACAGAGCCGCGCGCGCGGCACCATTCTGATGGCGATTTCCAACAAATTCGGCTCGATGGTGGTCACGACAGGCAACAAGAGCGAGATGTCGGTCGGCTATGCCACGCTCTATGGCGACATGAATGGCGGCTTCAATCCGATCAAGGATCTCTACAAGATGCAGGTCTACGCGCTGTCGCGTTGGCGCAACAGCCATGTGCCGCCGGGCGCGCTCGGGCCATCGGGCCAGATCATCCCGAAGAACATCATCGACAAGGCACCGTCGGCGGAGTTGCGCGAGAACCAGACCGACCAGGATTCACTGCCGCCCTATCCGGTGCTGGACGACATCCTCGAATGCCTGGTCGAGAATGAGATGGGCGTCGACGACATAGTCGCGCGCGGCCATGACCGGGCGACGGTGACGCGCATCGAACACCTGCTTTACATCGCTGAATACAAGCGCCGGCAGGCGGCACCGGGGGTGAAGATCACCCGTAAGAATTTCGGCCGCGATCGCCGCTATCCCATCACCAACCGTTTCAGGGATCGTGGGTAACGCGCAGTTCGTCCAATGGGCGAAAATACGCGATGCCGCGGGGCGAGACAGCCATGCTGGACTGTGAGATCAGCTTCGACCTTGCGCGAATCGACTTCCGTGCGACCTCCAACCTGCTGATGGCGAGCTATTGGGGGGCGGGACGCAGCGACGAGTTTCATCGCCGGGCCTTCGCCAATTCGTTCTGCGCCGCCGCCTACATCGACGGAAAGCAGGTCGGTTTCGGCAGGGCGATCACCGACCGCACGGTGTTCGCCTATCTCGCCGACATCATCGTCTGGCCCGAGAATCGCGGGCAGGGCATTGGCCAGCGGCTGGTGCAGGCACTCATCGATCATCCCGAGCTCGGCACCGTCTCGCACTGGAGCCTGTCGACCGGTGATGCGCATGGGGTCTACGAAAAGCTGGGCTTCAAGGCATCGACCGATGGCCGATAGATGCGCTTGGACCGCACGCCCAGTGACCGCAACGCGGCGAAAGCTCCCGCCGCCGTTGTTGCAAAATAATCGCACTGGTTGCACCGGATACGCTTTTTGGCAAGGCCCGTCTTGGCGTTGCATCAGAGCGTCTCTATAAGGACCACTCCGCGATTCATTTGCGGGAGGTCCGAATGGCAGTATTTAAAATGGTAATGCGAGGCCGCGAAGCCTAGGCCTCATCTGGCGCCGCGCGAAGGTCCGTCCTTCGCATCGGAGCCAAATTGAGCACAGGCTTATGCCGATGCCGGTCGCCGCCCGATTGCGGGCGTGACGCCAAAATATGCCATCCCGCTTCTGGGCAATCATTCGCCCCTTGCGCGGCTTCTTCAATTTTCGACCTTACTGGGATCGGGCTCGTTTGCGCCCGAATGACATCATGGCTCGTTTCAAGATCGATTTGCGCGCGAGCGCCTTTCGCAGCGTTCTTGGTTTCACACTTACCCATTGGCGGCGCCAGCCGTGGCGGCTTTCGCTGGTCATAGGTGGTTTCCTGCTGTCGACGCTGGCCGACGTCCTGACGCCGCTCTATTCCGGCCGCCTGGTCGACGCCGTCGCCAGCAGCGCCGGCGCGGACGCCATTGCCTGGAACGCCGCCATGACGGCGTTTTCGATATTGATGGCGCTTGCCTTGACGGGCGTCGTGCTGCGCAACCTGGCGTTCATGGGCATCGTCGAACTGACGCTGAAGATGATGGCCGACATTGCCGCCGATGCTTTCCATCGCGTCCAGCGCTTTTCCACCGACTGGCACGCCAACAGCTTTGCCGGCTCGACCGTGCGCAAGGTGACGCGCGGCATGTGGGCGCTCGACCTGCTCAACGACACCATCCTGATCGCGCTCTTGCCATCGGTCGTCATGCTCGTCGGCTCGACGCTGCTGCTTGGCTGGTTCTGGCCGCTGATGGGTGTGGTCGTTGCCGCCGGCTCGGTGCTGTTCATCATGGTGACGGCGATGCTGTCGCTTGGCTTTGTCGCGCCGGCGGCCAGGCTCGCCAACACCTGGGACACGCGCCTTGGCGGTTCGCTTGCCGACGCTGTCAGCTGCAACGCCGTGGTCAAGGGCTTTGGCGCCGAGGTGCGCGAAGAGCGCCGCCTCGCCAAGGTTGTCGCCAAATGGCGGGCGCGCACGCGGCGCACCTGGGTGCGCGGCACCGTCAACGGCACCACGCAAGGGGCGTTGCTGCTGGTCATGCGCGCCGCGGTGATCGGCCTGTCGCTGCTGCTGTGGTCGTGGGGGCAGGCGAGCGCCGGCGACGTCGCCTTCGTGCTGACCTCGTTCTTCGTGCTGCAGGGCTATCTCAGGGATATCGGCACGCATATCCGCAATTTGCAGCGTTCGATCAACGACATGGAGGAACTGGTCGATTTCCAGTCCGAACCGCTCGGCATCGAGGACCGGCCCGGCGCCAGGCCGATCCGGATCACGCAAGGGTCGATCAGCTTCGACAAGGTCACTTTTCACTACGGCAATCACCGGTCGCCGCTCTATCGCGACTTTTCGGTCGATATCGCGCCGGGTGAACGCGTCGGGCTCGTCGGTCACTCCGGTTCGGGCAAGACGACCTTCGTCAAGCTGATCCAGAGGCTCTATGACGTCAATGCGGGCAAGATCCTGATCGACGGCCAGGACATCTCGCGGGTGGCGCAGGCGTCGCTGCGCGGGCAGATCGCGATCGTCCAGCAGGAGCCGATCCTGTTCCATCGCTCGCTGGCCGAAAACATCGCCTATGCCAGGCCAAACGCGACGCAGGAGGAGATCGAGCATGCCGCGAAGCTGGCCAGCGCGCATGACTTCATCACCAGCCTGCCGAAGGGTTATGGCACGCTGGTCGGCGAGCGCGGCGTGAAATTGTCGGGCGGCGAGCGGCAGCGCGTGGCCATCGCGCGCGCCTTCCTGGCCGATGCGCGCATCCTGATCCTGGACGAGGCGACGTCGAGCCTCGATTCGGAATCGGAGGTGCTGATCCAGCAGGCGATGGAGCGGCTGATGGTCGGCCGCACCACGCTGGTCATCGCGCACCGGCTGTCGACGGTGCGAGCGCTCGACAGGCTGCTGGTCTTCGATCGCGGCAACGTCGTCGAGGAAGGCTCGCATGACGAACTGATCCGGCTGAAGGGTGGCATCTACCGCCGCCTGTTCGAGCGTCAGGCGCTCGAACTCACCAAGGGACTGGTCATCTGACCTGAGATGGCCTCCGCCATCGGCCGGAGGCCATCTCCATCAGGCGCTGTCAGACAGAGTGACCTGCGCGGCATACTTTTTTATAATGCCGGGGTACAACACGCTATTTCTACCACTGGTTGCGGGTTGTTTACGCAAAAGCAACCCAGGGATCGTAAGCCCGTGCCCTGGGATCAAACTGGTCAGCGCAGGATTTCGGCTTCACTATGCATCTTGCTTCCGAAGATACCGGTGCGGAAAAAGTAGCTGCGCCGCCGGTGCTGGCAATTCACCATGGCTCGGTTCGGCCACTCGCCGCCGAAGATCTCGAGCGGGTCGCCGCACTCTTCCTGACGAAGTTTCGCCGTCGGCGACGTCACCTCCTCGATCGCGCCATCGCTGAGACGGCCGAGTATATGAGAAAGATCTATCTCGACCCTGCCGGCCAGCCAGGCGCGAGCAACGCTCTTGTCCAGATCAACCCGCAGGGAGATCTGGGTGGCTTCCTCGGTGTCCTGAAGGCCCGCTACGAGCTCAACGGCGCGACATTGAATGCCGCGATCATCGGTCCGCTCATGGCTGACACCGGCACCGATCACGGTTCGGCCGGGCCGCAATTGCTGCGTGCCGTGCATCAAGGCGAATTCGATCTGCACCTGACCGATTCGGCCAACCGGGTATCCCTGGCCTTCGCGCGCCCGATGAAATACCAGTTGCTGCCGACGCATTGTCTGGGATGGACCCGCATTTTCCGCCCGGCCGCGGTGGCATCGGCCGTGGCGCGCGGTAAATGGCCGGGCCTGCCGCGCTTCGTGCTCGATCCCTGCGCCCGAGCATTCGATGCTTTTACGAGAAAAAGGTTTGAGCCGCCTGTCCAGCATTCCTCGTCACACCGGATCCATCGCGAACCGATGGATGCCGCGCTATTTGCGGAGCGGCTGCCGACCCTTGTCTCAGATTACTCGCTGCGGCCGCGCTGGCAGGATGGCGAGCTGCCACGGCTGCTGGCGCTGGCGGCCGAGAAACGGGCCGACGGCCCCCTTCATTTTGCTGGGACCTACGACGAAGCCGGTAAAATGCTCGGTTGCTACGCTTTCTACGGTCAGGCCGGCGGCATCGCGAACCTGCTGCAACTCCAGTCCTCTGGACCTCACTGGGGTGCGACGCTGGATGGCGTGATGGAGGACGCGTGGAATATGGGCTGCGCCGGCATCATCGGGCAGACGCAGAGCAGGTTCATGCCGCAACTCTTCAGCTACAAGAATGTCTTCTTCCGCTATGCCGGGGGGACGATGGTGCGCTCGCGCATCCCCGAGGTCGCGCAAGCGGTCCGCTCCGGCGACATCTTTATCGGTGGGTTGATGGGCGACCGCTGGACCCGCCTCAGTTCCGACGACTTCGGCCGCTGATCGCTTTCAACCAGCTGTTCTGATCGGATAAGGGCCATGCGCCGCGCATGGCCTCAGTCTTTTCATCGCCCGCGTCATGTTCTATGTGTGCCGACCAGCGCGGGGGCGCATCTTGTCAATCACAAAGGCATCCGGTACGCCCCGCTCATGACAGTTACCGTTCGTTTCGCCCCGTCACCGACCGGCCGCATCCATATCGGCAATGCGCGCACCGCTCTGTTCAACTGGCTGTTTGCCCTGAACAACAAGGGCCGCTTCATCCAGCGCTTCGACGACACCGACATTGGCCGTTCGAAGCAGGAATTCGCCGACGCCATCCTCTACGACCTGCATTGGCTGGGCATCTTCCCCGATGCCACCGAATATCAGTCGCGGCGCTTCGAGGTCTATGACGCGGCGGTCGAGCGGCTGAAGGCGGCGGGCGTTCTCTACGCCTGCTATGAAACGCCGGAAGAACTCGACCTGAGGCGCAAGGTGCGCCGCACGCGGGGCCTGCCGCCGGTCTATGGCCGCGAGGCCCTGGCGCTGACACAGGAGCAGGTGGCCGAATACCAGGCCGACGGGCGCCGGCCGCACTGGCGCTTCCTGCTGCCCAATTTCACCAGCGATCCGCTGCAGCCCGAACGCACGGAGGTTCATTGGAACGATCTGGTGCGTGGCGAGGAAACGGTCGATCTCGCTTCGCTCTCGGATCCAGTGCTGGTGCGCGAGGACGGCACCTATCTCTACACTTTGCCATCGGTCGTCGACGACATCGAGATGGGTGTCAGCCACGTCATCCGCGGCGACGACCATGTCACCAACACCGGCGTGCAGATTGCCCTGTTCAAGGCTCTGGACGCCGAGCCGCCTGTCTTCGGCCACCACAATCTCTTGACCACCGTCTCGGGCGAAGGGCTGTCTAAGCGCAGCGGCGCACTCTCCATCGAAAGCCTGCGCGAGGATGGCATCGAGCCGATGGCCGTCGCGTCGCTCGCCGTTCTGGTCGGCACCTCGGAGAATGTCGCGGCCGCGCATGATCTCGCCGATCTCGCCGGCCATTTCGACCCGGCCGCGACCTCGAAATCATCGGCCAAGTTCGATCCGGACGAACTGTTCGTGCTCAACCGCGTGCTGCTGCACCACATGCCGTTCGACGAGGCGCGCGACAGGCTGATGGTGCTTGGCATCTCCGGCGAACAGGCCGAGCCGTTCTGGCTGGCGGTACGCGGCAATCTCGACCGGCTCGCCGATGCGGTGGGCTGGTGGCGCATCCTGCGCGAGGGGCCGCAGGACAGACCGGAGTTCTCCGACGACGATCGTGACTTCCTCGGACAGGCCTTCGAAGTCCTGCCCGAAGAGCCCTGGAACGGAGCGGTCTGGAAGGACTGGACCGGCAAGATCAGGGAAGCGACAGGGCGCAAGGGCAAGGGGCTGTTCATGCCACTGAGGCTTGCCCTTACTGGACTGCCTTCCGGGCCGGAGCTTGCAGATTTATTGCCGCTGATGGGTCGGGAAGGAACGTTGGCCCGACGACCCTGACCTTGCGCTGCTCCGGCGGCAAGGCGGATACCGGCGACGTCACCGGCTTGGCGGAAAGCCGCTTGATGGCCTCGCGGTCGAGCCCACCGTCCCTGTTGGCCAGGGTTTCCGGGTCGGCCCCCGGATCGGGCTTGGAGGCCGGCATGGGAACCAACGGTGCCGCTTCCGTTTCCGGCAGCGACTGTTGCGGGGCCGGCGGGTTGCCGCCAATGATCTGGAAGTTCTGCGCGGCATTGCAGCCGCAGGCCGGCGGCCGCGACATGTTGGACTGCTTGTAGAGATAGGCGGTCGGCAGCTCGCTGTAGGGCCTTCCGGTGACCGATGAGGTCATCGAGGCCGAATCGTCGTCCATGCCGCGCGAATAGAAGACCTGCATCTCCGTGCCGGGGCAGCTGGATTCGCAATTCTTCTGGTCTCGCTCGAAATCGCCGACCGAGGCGGCATTCGACATCGGGAAGAAATAGCCGTCGCAGGTGCGCACGCAGGTGGTGTGGAACTCGCCGCCGGTGCCCGGAGCGTCTGGAACGCCGGGCAGGTTCAGGACGCGGCCGACATTGCGTTCCTCACCGGGATCGTCCGGCTGGTCAGGCGTGTCGCTCGGCTGGTCGTCGCCGCCGAAAAGCTGGTCGAACAGGTTGGTGTTGCCGTCTTCCTCGCGGTCGGCTTCCTGCAGCGGCGCGCGGCGCGGCGCAACCGTGTCGTCGCGGCAGCCATTGGCGTCGAGTGCGGCCAGGATGCGGCCACGGTCGCGACGCGAGCCGCCGCCACCGGCGAGTTGGGCACGCTTGGCCTGGAGACCGTCGAGATTGGCGTTCATGCGGTCGATGGTGGCGTTGAGCCCGGCGCATCGATTGATGTTGCGGGAAAACAGCGAAAACCCGCAACCGGCATTGTCCGCCTGGCTGCGGGCCTTGGAGATCTGTTCGCGCTGCCGGTCGATCGCGGCATCGTATTTGCGGATCATTGCCGGACCACCGCCGCCGCCACGCGAAGCCGCGGCAAGATCGGCCTCCAATTGACGGCAGACCCGCGAGGCGGCCTGTGGCTCGGCGATGGTGGCGCCTGACAGCAGGAGGCCAAGCAGCATGGCAGCATGCGCCCGCTTCAACCCTCCGCTTGTCATCCGCCTCAATCCCGCTGGCCTGTGCCCGCCAAACTACCCCGTTGCCGGTTAATCGTCTATTTCGGATGCGGTCCGCTACCTGCCCTCGATCGCGGCAGCGGGCGGGGTTCAATCAGCCGGAAAGCGACGGGGCGCGGCAGATCTCTCCACCGACTGTCAGAACTTGTAATTCATACCGATCTTGACCGCGTTGAACGTGTTGTCGAACGTGGTGTTGGAGTTCGGGGCATAGTCGATGGTCTGGTCCCTCAGATCGACATATTGATATTCGAACTTCGCCGACCAATGGTCCGTGATCGCCTGCTCCAGTCCGGCGCCGATGGTCCAGCCAACCTTGGTGTTCTTCTCGGAAAAGGAGTCGAGGGGACCGTCGAGATACCGGTTTTCGACGTTTCCAAACGCCAGGCCACCGGTGCCGTAGATCAGGCTACGATCGAGCGCGTAGCCCGCCCTGGCGCGCAGCGTTCCAAACCAGTCCACCTTGGTGTCGTAAACATCGCCCAAGCCGGAGGTGATCTCGTCGGAGTGCCCCTTGATGTCGGCTCCGGAAACATCGGCCTCGACGCCAAGAACCGCGGAGTTGATCTGATAGTTGTAGCCGATCTGCACGCCGCCCAGGAAACCATCGGTATCGTAATCCTGCGAACCCCGGATCGTTGGGGTGTTCGGCAAATTGTACGTCGCGTCAGTCCGTCCAAAACCGTAGCCAATCTGACCGCCGACATAGACCCCGGACCAGTCATGGACCGTCGCGGGCTCGGCACTGATGGCGTCCGCGGCCAGAGCTTGTCCGCCGATCAGCGACAGCAATGCGGATGCGAGCAACAAGCCTTTCATGACGTCCTCGCCGTCAGATCAGATGCGCAACCATATCAGGTCGGTCTTCCCCGCGAAATCCGCTTCCGGGCAACGTTGATTTTCCGCAATCGCAAGTTGCCGGTCGGCAACACCCCGTTTGCAACAAGTTGTCGCCGGCATGTGAGGATGCCGCCCGGAAGACCGGGCCGGCCTGTTGAAGCCGGCTTCAGCCTAGTCCAGATTGGCGACGGCCTGCGCCTTGTGCGCTGCCTCGACCACGGCGAGAGCCGTCATGTTGACCACACCGCGCGACGTGACCGAGGGCGTCAGTATGTGCGCCGGCTTGTCGGTGCCGAGCAGGATCGGCCCCACATGCAGCGCATCCATCATGGCGCGCAACGCCGTCAGCGTGATGTTGGCCGAATCGAGGTTGGGGAACACCAACAGATTGGCTTCGCCCTTGAGCCGCGAATGCGGATAGACGCGCTGGCGTAGATGCTCGGACAGCGCGGAATCGGCATGCATTTCGCCGTCGCACTGCAACTCCGGCGCGATGCGCGCCAGGATTGCCGCCGCCTGGCGCATCTTGAGCGCGCTTGGTGAATCGCGCGAACCGAAATCCGAATGCGACAGAAGGGCCGCCTTCGGCTCGATGCCGAAGCGCTGGATTTCCTCGGCCGCCAGCACGGTCATCTCGGCGATCTCCTCGGCCGTCGGGTCGACGGAGACGTGGGTGTCGGTGAGGAAGATGATGCCGCGCTGCGAAATCAGCATCGAAAGCGTCGACAGGTCATAGTCCTTGATGCCCGCGCGCGGCCCGATGATCAGTGTCACGTTGCGCAGATGCCGCTCGAAGCGCCCTTCGAGGCCGCAGACCATGGCATCGGCGTCGCCGCGCTTGAGCGCCAGCGCTGCGATCACGGTGTTGTCGGTGCGCACCATGGTGCGCGCGGCCTCCGTCGTGACGCCACGCCGGCCAGCGAGTTCGATCAGCAGGTCGACATAGTGTCGATAGCGCGGATCGTCCTCGGGAT
Source organism: Mesorhizobium sp. WSM4312 (assembly GCF_002294875.1). Classification (NCBI taxonomy): domain Bacteria; kingdom Pseudomonadati; phylum Pseudomonadota; class Alphaproteobacteria; order Hyphomicrobiales; family Phyllobacteriaceae; genus Mesorhizobium; species Mesorhizobium sp. WSM4312. The sequence continues at coordinate 23,571 of NZ_NSFU01000017.1, forward strand.
TGATCAGGCCGAAATCGACACCCGGCTTGATGCGCAGCCCGTAGCGCTTCAGCCTGACCTCGATGACGTGCGGACGGCCGATCAGGATCGGCTCGGCGATACCTTCTTCGAGCACCACCTGGGCGGCGCGCAGCACGCGCTCGTCCTCGCCATCGGCATAGATGACGCGCTTGGCGCTCGATGCCTTGGCGGACGAGAACACCGGCTTCATCACCAGGCCGGAGCGGAAGACGAAGCGATTGAGCTTGTCGATATAGGCGGCGAAGTCGGTGATCGGCCGTGTCGCCACACCGGTGTCGCAGGCCGCCTTGGCGACGGCCGGCGCGATGCGCAGGATGAGCCTGGGATCGAAAGGCGAGGGAATCAGGAAATCTGGTCCGAAGATCGGCGTCTCGCCCGAATAGGCGCGTGCGGCGACGTCCGAAGGCTCTTCGCGGGCAAGGGCGGCGATGGCCCGCACCGCAGCCATCTTCATCTCCTCGTTGATGGCGCTGGCGCCGCAGTCGAGCGCGCCACGGAAAATGTAAGGAAAGCACAGGACGTTGTTGACCTGATTGGGAAAATCGGAGCGGCCGGTGCAGATCATGGCATCGGGACGCGCCGCGCGCGCCACTTCCGGCATGATCTCGGGATTGGGATTGGCGAGCGCCAGGATCAGAGGTTTTGGCGCCATGTGCTGCAGCAGTTCCGGCTTCAGCACACCCGCCGCTGACAGGCCGAGGAAAACGTCGGCGCCAGGGATGACATCGGCCAGCGTGCGCGCCTCGGTATCCTTCACATAGGGGTCTTTCCAGCGGTCCATCTCGTCGGTGCGGCCCTTGTAGGCGACGCCGAAACGATCGGTGACCCAGATGTTTTCGATGCGCACGCCGAGCGAGACCAGCAGGTTCAGGCAGGCAAGGGCGGCGGCACCGGCGCCGGAGGTGACGACCTTGATGTCCGAGATGGTCTTGCCGGCGAATTCCAGTCCGTTGAGCACGGCGGCGGCGACGATGATGGCGGTGCCATGCTGGTCGTCGTGGAACACCGGTATGCTCATGCGAGCTTTCAGCCGTTCCTCGACTTCAAAACACTCCGGCGCCTTGATGTCCTCGAGGTTGATGCCGCCGAAAGTGGGTTCGAGAGCGGCGACGGTCTCCACCATGCGCTCGATCTCGGGTGCGTCGATCTCGATGTCGAAGACGTCGATGCCGGCGAACTTCTTGAACAGAACCGCCTTGCCTTCCATGACCGGCTTGGAGGCCAGCGGGCCGATATTGCCGAGGCCGAGCACGGCCGAGCCATTGGAGACGACGCCGACGAGGTTGGCGCGCGCCGTGTAATCGGCGGCGGTTGCCGGATTGTCGCGGATCTCAAGACAAGGCGCCGCCACGCCGGGAGAATAGGCGAGCGCCAGGTCGCGCTGGTTGCCGAGCGGCTTGGTTGCCTGGATCTCGAGCTTTCCCGGCGTCGGGTGCTTGTGGAAGTAGAGGGCGGCTTCGTCGAGGTCCGAACGTGCCGTTTTCTTGTTCTCGCCTTCCATACGGCCGCTCCCTCGAAACCTGTGTCGGGAGTCCTTTTAGCATGCGGCCAAGATTTTTCGCGACGCTAATTGACGCGCCGGCAGCATTAAGTGGCGGCGCATAGAAAATCATTTAATATCAAACTCTTATGGCAACTTCATGCCAGATGAGTCGCGCCGCTTCGCAGACCTTGCGATCAAAACGCGCTGACGTAGAGGCCGCCATCGACCGGTATGTTCTGGCCCGTGAGATAGCCGGCATGGACCGAGCAGAGGAAGGCGCAGATCTGGCCGAATTCCTCCGGCGTGCCGAGCCGCTTGGCCGGGACATCGGCGCTGATGCGGCTCTTGCGCGCGGCTGCCGCGGCAGGGTCCTCGACGGTGCCGGCCTCATGCGGGCCGCGCAGCCGGTCGGTGTCGAGCTTGCCGGGCAATAGGCTGTTGATGGTGACGTTGCGGTCGATCACCGTTCGCGCCACGCCGGCGAGGAAGGAGGTCAGGCCGGCGCGCGCGCCCGACGACAGGTCGAGACCGGGAATTGGGACATAGACCGACAGCGAGGTGATGTTGACGATGCGGCCGAAGCCGCGCTTCGCCATGCCGTCGAGGACGGCCTGCACCAGTTCGATCGGCGTCACCATGTTCTGGGTCACGCCTTCGAGGATTTTCGCACGATCGAGTTCGCGGAAATCGCGTAGCGGCGGGCCGCCATTGTTGTTGACGAGGATGTCGGGCTCCGGGCAGGCGGCGAGCAGCGCCTTCTGCACTTCCGGTTTCGAAACGTCGCCGACGACTTCCGTCACCGTCACGCCGTAACGCGCGCGCAGTTCCGCTGCGGTCTTGGCCACCAGTTCGGCGTTGCGCCCATTGACGACGATATCGCAACCGGCCTCGGCGAGCGCCATGGCGCAGCCTTTTCCAAGACCCTTGCTCGAAGCGCAGACGATGGCCTTCTTTCCGCGGATACCAAGATCCATGACGATTTCTCCTGTGATTTGGCCGGCAAGCTAGTCCCTAGGCTGGACCAATCGCAACCGTCACACGGTTGTTGCATGAATCGGGGCATAGGCTGCGCGAAAGCAAGGATGAAATCGCGATGCCAGGCCACGAGCCCCGCACTTTCCGCAGCATGTTCATTTCCGACGTCCATCTCGGCTCGAAGGCGGCGAAGGCCGAGTTCCTGATCGATTTTCTGCGCTACCATGACGCCGATATCATCTATCTGGTGGGCGACATCGTCGATGGCTGGCGGCTGCGGCGCAGCTGGCACTGGCCGCAAAGCCACAATGATGTCGTGCAGAAATTGCTGCGCAAGGCGCGCAAGGGCGCCTCGATCACCTATATCGCCGGCAATCACGACGAATTCGCCCGCCAGTTCCAGGGCGTGCATTTCGGCGGCATCGTCGTCGCCGACCGCGCCATCCATGAAACCGCCGACGGCAAGCGCCTCCTCGTCATCCATGGTGACCAGTTCGACACCGTCGTCCACAATCAGCGCTGGCTCGCCTATCTCGGCGACCACGCCTACGACGCGGCTATGAACGTCAACCGGGTGGTGACGCGGCTGCGCCAACTGCTCGGCCTGCCTTACTGGTCGTTCTCGTCCTGGGCCAAGGTCAAGGTCAAGAAGGCGGTCAACTTCATCGGTTCGTTCCAGACCGTGCTGACCGAGGAAGCCCGCCGCTCGCATGTCGACGGCGTCATTTGCGGCCATATCCACCATGCGGCGATCGAGAATTTCGACGACGTGCGCTACATCAATACCGGCGACTGGGTGGAGAGCTGCACGGCCGTGGTCGAGCACTTCGATGGCCGGATGGAAATCCTGACCTGGGCGCAGGTGCTGCCGGAGTCGCTGGACGAACCTTTCATCCCGATGCTCATCGAGGATCGGGTCGGGCAGGCGGCCTGACACGAAGGTCGCGACGACTTTAAGCGTCAATCATTGGTCCAGCCGGTTTCGCCTGCTTTTCCGCCATGTTAAGGGATCGATCCACGTCGCAGGCTGATCGAGCGCGGCGTAATTGGATCGATTCATGTCCCTGCCGCCGCTTTCGCCAGAACAGCTCGTCAAGCCGCGCCATTTCGAACTGCGCATGAGCCTGATCTTCGGCACACTGTTCATATCGCTCGGCACGCATCTGCCCTATTTTCCGCTCTGGCTGCAGGCCAAGGGGTTTCACGCCGAGCAGATCGCCGTCATCCTGGCCGCGCCCATGTTCCTGCGCGTGGTGACCACGCCGCTGCTGACGACGCTGGCCGATCGCGCGAGGGACCGCGCCAATGTCTATGTCGCGCTGGTGGCAGCCTCGCTGCTGCTCTCGGCGGGCTATTTCCTCACCCCGACCTACGCGATGGTGCTGGCTGTGTCGCTGGCGCTCACCGTTGTCTGGACGCCGCATTCGCCGATCGCCGATTCGCTGGCGCTTTCGGGCGTGCGCCGCTTCGGCTCGAACTATGCAAGCATGCGCAAATGGGGATCGATCTGTTATCTCTGCGCCAATGTCGCGGGCGGCTTCATCCTGGCGGCCACCGGACCCCAAGCCGTTCCGGTGATCATACTCCTTGCCCTTGGCGCGGCGCTCGTCGCCGGCCTGCTGGCGCCGCGCATGGGGCGCCCGCGCAAGGCCTCGCCGTTGTCGGCCATGGAAATCCAGCACGCGGCCCCGAGCCTGTTCAACGCCTATTTCCTCTACTTCACATTTGGCGTCGGCATTATCACCGCCAGCCACGCCTTCCTCTACGGTTTCGTTTCCATCTACTGGAAATCGATCGGCATCAGCGATTCCGTCGTCGGCCTGCTGTGGGCATGGGGCGTGGTGTCCGAAGTCTGCATGTTTTTGTTTTTCAACCGCATTTTCGCTTCCGTGTCGGTCGTCAAGGTGATGGTGATCGCCGGCATCGGCTCCATCGTGCGCTGGATCATCTTTCCATTGGTCTGGCCGCTCGGGCTCGGTATCGCCGGCTTCTTCGCCGTGCAGTCACTGCACTCGGTGTCTGTCGCCATGGTGCTCATCGGCCTGCAGAGAATGATCGCCGAGACCGTCTCCGAAGAGCGCACGGGTGCAGCGCAAGGCATCGCCTATTTCTTCAACGGCTTCTTCATGGCCGCCGTTACGCTGGCTTCCGGCCCGCTCTATGACCGTCTCGGCGTCGATGGTTTCCTGGTGATGATCCCGATCGCGATCGCCGGCCTGGTGCTGATCGGGCTTGCTGCGCGCTCAGCCCCAAAGCGCCCGGTCCGGGGGGGAGACGAGCGATCCCTGGTAGACGAGACCCGGCACACGGTCGCGGGCAAGTAGCAGCGGACCGTCAAGGTCGACGAAATCGGCGTCCTGGGCGAGCAGCACCGCCGGCGCCATGGCAAGCGACGTGCCGACCATGCAGCCGACCATGATGCCGAAACCGAGCTCGCGGGCGCGGTCGCGCAGCATGAGCGCCGCCGTCAGTCCGCCCGACTTGTCGAGCTTGATGTTGACGGCGTCGTAAAGGCCGACCAGCGTTTCCAGGTTCTTCGCCTCATGCACGCTTTCATCGGCGCAGATCGGCACAGGATGGGCGATGTGGCGCAGGACCTGGTCATGGCCAGCGGGCAGGGGCTGTTCGACCAGCGCAATGCCTCGCTCCGCCGCAAAAGCGAGGTTTGCCACGATGTTGTCGTCGGTCCAGCCCTCATTGGCATCGAGGATGATTCGGCTCCGAGGCGCGGCCTCCGTCACGGCGCGAATCCTGGCGGTGTCGTTGTCGCCGCCGATCTTGACCTTCAGCAGTGGCCGGCCGGCATTGGCGCGGGCCTGTGCCGCCATCGCTTCGGCTTCGCCGAGCGACAATGTATATGCGGTTTCCAGCGGGCGCAGCGGCGCCGGCCAGATTGCGTTTGCCACCGGCTTGCCGCTGATCTTGGCTTCAAGGTCCCACAGCGCGCAGTCGACGGCGTTGCGGGCGGCTCCCGCCGGCATAGCGTCGAGCAACGTGGTCCGGTCGATGCCACCGGCGATCCGCTCGCGCATGGCCTCAATCGCGGCGTGTACGCCGTCCATGGTTTCCCCATAGCGCTTGTAGGGGACGCATTCGCCGCGCCCGCTATGACCGTCCTGGCTGATCGTGCAGGTGATGACCTCGGCCTCGGTCTTGGAGCCGCGCGAAATGGTGAAAGTGCCGGCGATTGGAAAACGCTCGGCCTCAACCGAAATGACACGCGCCATATTTTTCTGCTCCGGCTGTGCGAGAAGGGTTGTCGGCAAATCGACAAGGTCGGACCCATCAGGCTAAACAGGACGCCATGTTGACCATCGGCAAGCGCGACGCAAGCGGCACCACCGCCTCGGAGGCTGACCACCAACCGCGCGTCGCGGTCGGCGAGGAGGGTGGCGTGCTCGGCTGCGCGTTCTCCGGAATCTGGACGACACGGACTGTGGCGCTGGTCGACGCCGACATGCGCAAGATCGAGAAACGAAACGGTTTCAAGACTTTGGCGCTCGATCTTTCGAAAATCGAGAAGATCGATACCGCCGGCGCCTGGTTAATCGACCGGCTCGTCAGCGCCTTCGAGAAGAAGAAGGTCGAGGTTCGGCTGCAAGGCCAAAGCGAGATCGCCGCCATCCTGCTCGACGCGGTCGGCGAGGCTGTCCGGCGCGAACCCGAATCCGGCCCGGCGCGGCCGCCCAATATCGCCATTCGTGCCCTCGAGGCGGTTGGCCGGCGCGTCTACGAGATGCGTGACGATTTCCTCGCCTCGATGAATATTCTGGGCGCCACCATCCGCGGCGCGCAGATGAAGCTCGGCCGTGGCCATGCCGTCAACCCGGCGGCGATCTTCAACCAGATCGACCGCATGGGCGTCGGCGCCATTCCCGTGGTGGTGCTGATGTCGGCGATCGTCGGCGCCATCGTTGCCCAGCAAGGCGCCTACCAGCTCAGCTATTTCGGCGCCGACATCTTCGTCGTCGACCTCGTCGGCGTGCTGATCCTGCGCGAACTCGGCGTGCTGATGACGGCAATCATGATCGCCGGCCGCTCCGGCAGCGCGATCACCGCCGAGATCGGCTCGATGAAGATGCGCGAGGAGGTCGACGCACTGAAGGTCATCGGTCTCAATCCGATTGGCGTCCTGGTCTTTCCGCGCCTGGTTGCGCTGGTGATCGCCTTGCCGTGCCTGACGATCATCGCCAATTTCGCGGCACTCGGCGGCGGCATTGCCGCGGCCTGGCTCTACTCCGATATCCCACCCGCCGCATTCATCGACCGCCTGCGTGTCGCCATCGATCTCAGCACGATTTTCGCCGGGCTGATCAAGGCGCCGTTCATGGCCATGATCATCGGCACGATCGCCTCGGTCGAAGGCATGAAGGTCGGCGGCAGCGCCGAATCTCTCGGCCAGCACGTGACTGCCTCCGTGGTGAAGTCGATCTTCGTCGTCATCATCCTCGATGGGCTTTTCGCCATGTTCTACGCAGCTATCGAGTTCTGACACAATGGCGAAGGGCAATGGCATCAAGACGGAGGAAAAGGACCAGAACGAGATCGTCCTTTCGGTGCGTGACGTCACCGTTGCCATCGACGACAAGCTGATCCTCGACAAGCTTTCGCTCGACATCAAGCGCGGCGAGATCCTGGGGTTCGTCGGCGCTTCGGGCGCCGGCAAGTCCGTCCTGTTGCGCACCATTCTCGGGCTGATGCCCAAGCAGTCCGGGACGATCAGGCTGTTTGGCGTCGACGTCGACAAAGCAAGCGATATCGAGCGCCTGCGCATCGACATGCGGCTTGGCGTGCTGTTCCAGCATGGCGCGCTGTTTTCGGCGCTGACCGTGCAGGAGAATGTGCAGGTGCCGATGCGCGAATATCTCGACCTGCCAAGGAAGCTGATGGACGAGCTGGCACTGCTCAAGATCGAGCTGGTCGGGCTGCCGCCGGACGCGGCGCAGAAATTCCCATCAGAACTTTCCGGCGGCATGATCAAGCGCGCAGCACTTGCGCGCGCCCTGGCGCTCGATCCGGATATCGTCTTTCTCGACGAGCCGACGTCCGGCCTCGATCCCATCAGTGCTGCCGAGTTCGACGAACTCGTCGTCAAGCTGCGCGACACCATGGATCTGACCGTCTATATGGTCACGCACGACCTCGACACGCTGTTTACCGCTTGTGACCACGTGGCGGTGCTCGGCAAGAAGAAAGTATTGGTCGAGGGCACCATCGACGACATGCTGAAGAGCGAGGAACCGTGGGTGAAATCCTATTTCCGCGGAAAACGCGCCCGCCAACTTGATCTTGCCGCACGTGCATAGCCATAAGTGAAATAATGGAAACCAGAGCCAACTACGTCATTGTCGGCATCTTTACGCTGGTTGCGATCCTGGCGGCGTTCGGCTTCGTCTACTGGACGGCGGCGATCGGTGACAGGGGCGAGACGACGCTGCTGCGCGTGCGCATCCCTGGTTCGGCTTCCGGTCTTGGCCGCGGCAGCTTCGTGCTGTTCAACGGCGTCAAGGTCGGTGACGTCAAGCGCGTCTATATCGACGTCGACAATCCGACGGTCGCCATCGCCGACACCGAGATCGATCGGATGACGCCGATCACCAAGTCGACGCAGGCCGATATCGGGCTTGCCGGCCTCACCGGGCAGGCCAATATCGAGCTCAAGGGAGCCGATCCCAAGGAAGTGAAACTTCTCGATCAGGCCGAGAAGGAAGGCAAGGTCGCCGAGATCGTAGCCAACCCTTCCGCCGTGACCAATCTGCTGCAGACGGCGCAGAACATCTTCACCCGCGCCGACAAGGTGCTGTCCGAACTCGAGGGCTTCACCAGGGATGTTCGCGGGCCGCTGACACAGACTGTCCAGAACGTGCAGACATTCTCCGATGCGCTGGCCAAGAATTCCGACGGCATCGACAAGTTCCTGTCCAGCGTCAGCGCGCTGTCCGAAGAGCTGAAGGGCGTGTCCGGCAAGCTCGACGGCACGCTGAAGGCGGCGGAGGGCCTGCTCAACGCCGTCGACAGGGACAAGATCAAGAGCATCGTCGCCAATGTCGATACGGTGACCGCGAACCTCAAGCAGACATCGCAGCAGCTCGACGGCGTGATCAAGAATGTCGACACGGCGGTCGGGTCCGTCAATGATTTCGCCAAGCAGACGCAAGGCACGCTGACCAAGGTCGACGGCGTGCTCGACGGTGTCGACCCGGCACAGGTGCGTACGGCTCTGGCCAACATCCAGAAGGCCAGCGAAAACGCCAACAAGGCCGCCGCCGACATTGCAATGGTGACCGACAAGTTCGCCAACCGCGCCGACGATATCAATCAGACGATCAAGGACGCCAAACAACTCGCGCAGCGCCTCAACGATGCCTCGGTGCGGGTCGACGGCATTCTGGCCAAGGTCGACAATTTGCTCGGCTCCGGCGAGGCCAACGGTGTGATGGCGGACGCCAGGGCCACGCTGAAGTCGTTCAAGCAGGTCGCCGACACGCTGAATGCGCGCCTTGGCACCATCACCGACAATCTGTCGCGCTTCTCAGGCCAAGGCCTCTCGAATGTCGAGGCGCTGGTGCAGGACAGCCGCCGCTCGATCACGCGTATCGAGGAAGCGGTCACGGATCTCAGCCGCAATCCGCAGCGCATTCTTTCAGGTGGCGAGGGCGAGGTTCGGCAATTCGACGGCAGGGCGCGGCGTTGACTTCGGCGTCTGCTCGCCCCAAGAACATGAGCCGCGGATGCGGGTTGATCTTACGATCCGGGGACAACGGGGATCGCGCGTGAAGTCGGTATGGGTGAGAACGGGTGGATTGACACCGGCTGCGGCGCTGCTTGCGCTATCGCTTGCCGGCTGTGCGGTACTGGGCGGCAAGCCTGCGCCGCTCGACACATTCGAGCTTTCGGCGCCGTCGGTTGACGCCCGCGGCCATAGCCGCAAGCAAATCCTGATCGCCCAGCCCTCGGCACTCAAGGCGCTGGACAGCCAGAACATCGTCATCAAACCCTCCGACCGCTCGATCCAGTATCTGAAGGGCGCGCAATGGGCCGACCGGCTGCCGGTGATCGTGCAGGCGCGGCTGGCGGAGACCTTCCAGCGTTCGGGCAGCTTTGCCGGCGTCGGCAAGCCGGGCGAGGGCCTGGCGATCGACTACCAGGTGATCGTCGAGATCCGTTCCTTCGAAGTGAGTGTCGACGGTGGCGAACATGCCGAAGTCGACCTGTTCGTGCGCCTGCTCAACGATCGCAACGGCGAGGTACGCGCTTCCAAGAGCTTCACCGCGTCCGCGCCGGTTTCGGGCAGCGGCAATCCTGCCTATGTCAGTGCGCTCGACAGCGCGTTCGGCGATGCCGCCAAACAGATCGTTCGCTGGACCGATTCGGTGATCTGAGCGCAATCCCGCCAGACGCTTCAAGCTACAAGCTGTCGAAGGCTTCCGGCTGCAGCTTTCCAGTCTTCATCAAGTGCTGCAGCGTGTAGGTGACGGACAGCGCGTCGTCGAGCGCGTCATGTCCCTGCAATGGCGGGTGTTCGACGCCATGATAGTCCGCAAGCTTGTTGCTTGGCGTCCGTGCGAGATCCTCGAGCGGCATCCCCGCCGCGATCAGCAGCTTGACGGCGTTGTCGAACCGGGTGGCGGGGATGGACGGCTGAATGCCCGCGACATAGCAACTGATGGCGATCATGTTCAGTTCGTCCTTGCCCCAGGACCAGAACCGCGCGCCATCGGAAAAGCGATCGACCCCGGCAAGTGCTTCTCCAAGCGCAACCCCTTCGGTCTCGATGTTTTTCTCGGTTATGCCGGTCAGTCTGGTGAAGAACGGATCGAGTTCGTATTTCCGGCCAAACCGGTCGATCGGTCTGATATAGGCCTTGTGCGTGCCGAGCAGCGGAAAGTCGTCTTCGAGACCAAACTTGACCGCGCCGATCTGCGCGATGACAGGGTCGGGATCGTGAGCCGCGCACCAAAACCGACGTTGCGACCCCTCAAGGCAGAGAAATTCGCAGTCGAATATGATTGCCGTCTTCACGGTCAGCACCCTTTTATCGGTGAACCGGGCGTTTGGGTGCCTGCTTGCGGAAACGCAGAGGTTTCCGCAAGCAGATCCCGGCCATCTGGCCGCTGACGCTTAGTGCAGGCGCCCGCTGGCGTGGGCCAGCATGGTGTAGACCTTGCCGGTGTCCGAGGTCAGGTAGGTCTGCGCCATGATGTTGTCGCGGTCGTTGCGCGAGACGTCCTTGAGCAGTTTTTCGAAGTCGTCGCAGTAACGGTCGACGGCGGCGCGGAATTCGGCCTCGCCCTGATACTTGCGGCGGATTTCGTCGAACGTCTGCTGGCCCTTCAGCGTGTAGAGCCGGCGCGTGAACACGTCCCGCTCGCCACGCCGATAGCGGTTCCACAGCTCGATCGAAGCATCGTGGTCAATTGCCCGTGCGATGTCGACGGATAGCGAGTTCAGCGATTCCACGACATGCAGCGGCGAGCGCTGGGCAGGGGCCGCGCGCGGCGCTTCCACGGGCGCCGAGGGTGCTGCCGCCGGCCTGAGATCCGCATCGTTCGACGCCGCTGTCAGGAGGTCGCGCACCCAGCCGCCCTGTGGCGTGCGGGCGCCGGCTTCGGGACGCTGGCGCGGCTCGGCCGGACGCTCGAGATCGAGCGTGCCGCGCAGCGCCGTGCCGCCCAACGGCGCCTGAGGCGTGCGAAGCTCCGGCTGCGGTGCCGGCGCGCGACGTGGCGGTTCGGCGGGACGTGCTGCCGGCGCTTGCGACGCCGGGCGCAGATTGCGTGGCTCCGAGGTGTCGCCGCCGCCGCGGCCGGACTTCGCGACGATGTCGGAAAGCTCCTTCAAGGCGTTGATCTGCTCGGAAACGGCGCGGCGGATCGCCGAGGTCGATTCCTTTGCCTCTTCCGGCATCTCGATGACGCCCTTCTTGAGTTCGGCGCGGGTGAGATCGAGTTCGCTCTTGATCGAGCTCGCGGTGCGCCGCATCTCATCGGTGGCATCGGCGAAGCGCTTGGTTGCCGAATCGACCACGTCGGTGATGGCATTGCGGATCTTGTCGGCCGACTCCATCGTCTTGCCTTCGGCGTTCTGCAGCGTCTGGCCGACGAGGTTTTCGAACGAGCGCATGACCCTTTCGAGATCCTCCGACTTCTTGACCAGACCGACGGCGAGGTCTTCGAGCGATGACTGCCTTTCCAGCGTGTGCTCGAGGTTGCTCTGGGCCGAGCTCAACAGGTCCGAGGCGCTGGCCAGGAGGCGGCTGTGTTCATCGAACTTGGTGGCGATCGAGGCCACTTCGCGCAAGGTCGACGACGACAGTTCCGTCAGCCTTGTGGTGTTCGAATCGACAAGGCGCGCCGAGCTGGCAAAGGTCTGCGCCGCCTTTTCTGTTGTCGCCGCGAAGCTCTGCGTGCTGCCGGTCAGGCGTTCGTCGACCTGACCGAGATTGACCGCGGCCTGCTCGATCAGCTGACCGAGCTGCGAGCTGGACTTGGTCATGCGGCCGATGAGATCGGCAACACTGTCGGACAGCGACGAGCGGGCGCCTTCGACCGCCGACAAAGTCTCGGCGGTGCGGTTGGCGAGCGCGTTGACCAGGGCGGCATTTTCGCTGCGCAGCTTCTCGGTGGCGCGTTCGGTGACCTCTTCCATGCTCTTTTGCAGTTCCGAGCCACCCTGGGCGAAGCGTTCGACCAAAGGCCGCGCGGTTTCGTCGAGGATCTTCGACATTTCGGCCGACCGCGCCGCGAGCATGGTGTTGAGTTCGCGTGTGTTGGCGCCGATCGTCTTGGCGGCGTCGTTGGTGCTCTGGCCGATATGCTGGCCTACAGCGGTGAAGGTCTCGGCGATCACATTGGCGCGCGAAACGAGCTGTGCCTCGGCGCTCGACACCTGCTCATTGAGCCTCTGGCCCATTGTTTCGGTGGTATGGGCGAGGCGGTTCTCGACGCTGGCGATCTGCTCCTCGACACGGGCGGCCGCAGCCGCCGCGGTCGATGCAAGACGCTCGTCGGCGCCGGCAAGTGCCTGCTCGATTTCGCGGGCGTGCACGGCCAGTTCCTGGCCGGTCTGGCGCGCACGGTCGGCGACCTTCTGCTCGGTGCTGGCGAAAGCCCCGACGATGGTCTGCGCATGCTCGCCGATCGTCGAAGAGCTGTCGGCGATGCGCGAGACCAGGCGTTGGTCGGCCTCGTCGAAGATGCGGCCGATCTCGGACGCACGGCTGGACAGAGCATCCGAACCTTCGGCGATGCGCGAGACCAATTGCTGATCGGCGGCATCGAAGATGCGGCCAAGGTCGGTTGCGCGGGCGGCGAGCGCCTCGGCGGATTCGCCGATGCGCATGCCGAGCCGCTGGTCGGCGCTTTCGAAGTTGCGCAGGATGTCCCCGGCGCGGGCGGCCAGCGATTGTGCCGTCTCGACAGCGCGGGCGACCAGTTTCTGGTCGGCTGCGTCGAAGGTGCCGGCAATCTCGCTTGCACGGGCCGCCAGATGGTCCGCAGTATCCTGGGCCCGGGCAGCCAGCTGGTCGGCCGTTTCCTGGGCGCGGGCGGCGAGCTTCTGGTCCGCCAGCTCGAAGGTGCCGGCGATCTCGCCGGCGCGGGCGGCCAGTTGATCGGCGGTTTCGTGGGCGCGGGCCAGCAGCGAGCTGGAGGCGTCGTCGGCGCGGGCGAGCAAGGCGTTGGACGTATCTTCCGCACGGGCGTGCAGGCGACGGTCGGCTTCCTCGAAGGTGCGGGCGATGTCTTCGGCCCGCGCCAAAAGGGCGGCGGACGTCTGTTCGGCGCGCTCGGCGATCTTGCGGTCGGCATCGCTGAAGGCTGCACCGGCCTGCTCATGCAGCGCGCTGGTGACCTCCAGGACCTTTTCGCGCAAGGCGCCGGCGACGAAGACCGCGCTCTTTTCGAGCACGCTGCGGACATTGTCGACGCCGGTCGAGAGCGCGCGCTCCATGGTTCCGGCGCGTTCCTCGATGATCCCGGTCTGACGGCTGAACGCCTGCTCGATCTTCTCTACATCGGCGGCGATCGCGGCCGAAATGTCGGTGCTTCTGGCAGCGATCTGGTCGATGTGGCCGGACAGCGAACGGTCGACGTCCTTGCGGGTCTCTGCGAGCTTGCCGAGATCGTCTTCCAGCGCGCGGCTCAGCATGTTGCGGCCTTCGGCCAGCTTGCCGACATGGCCAGCGATGACGCCGTCGATCTCGCCGCGGCTTTCGCTCAGCTTCTGCAGGTCGGCCTCGAGGGCGCGCTTGAGAATGTCGCGGCCTTCGGCGAGCTTTTCCACCTGGCCGGCCACCAGCCCGTCGATGCTGGAGCGGCTTTCGGCGAGCTTGGCGAGATCGGCTTCGAGGGCGCGTTTGAGAACGTCGCGGCCTTCGGCCAGTTTCTCCACCTGGCCGGCGACCAGGCCGTCGATGCTCGAACGGCTCTCGGCCAGCTTGGCAAGGTCGTCCTCGAGCGCCCTGGACAGGGTCGAGCGCTCCTGGACAAGCCTGTCGGCGTGGCTGCCGACCAGGCCGCTGACGCTTTCGAGGTCGGCTTCCAGCGCCTTCGACAGCGTCGAACGGTCCTGGATGAGTCGCTCGGCATGGCTGTTGACCAGGCCGTTGACGTTGTCGAGGTCGACTTCCAGCGCCTTCGACAGGGTCGAACGATCCTGGACGAGCCGATCGGAATGGCTGCTGACCAGGCTATTGACGCTTTCGAGATCGGCTTCGAGCGCCCTGGCGAACTGGGCGCGGTCGTCGACCAGCTTCTGCGACTGGTCGGCAACGGTGTTCTTGATGGTGTTGAGGTCGGCTTCGAGCGCGCGCTTGAGAATGTCGCGGCCTTCGGCCAGCTTCTCGACCTGACCAGCGACCAGCCCGTCGATGCTGGAGCGGCTGTCGGCCAGCTTGGCGAGGTCGTCCTCGAGAGCCTTCGACAATGTCGAACGATCCTGAACGAGCCTGTTCATGTGGTCGGCGATTACGCTGTTCACATTCTGCAAGTCGGCTTCGAGGACCTGCGAAAGCAGTCCGCGATCCTCCGCCAGCCTTTCCGATTGGCTCGATATGACACCCTTGATGGTGTTGAGGTCCGATTCCAGCGCGCGCTTGAGAATGTCGCGGCCCTCGGCCAGCTTCTCGACCTGGCCGGCGACGAGGCCGTCAATGCTCGAGCGGCTTTCGGCCAGCTTGGCAAGGTCGGCTTCCAGCGTCTGCGACAGCAGGCTGCGGTCGTTGGCGAGTTTGACCGAATGATCGTCAAGCAAGCCCCTGATGCCAGATAGGTCGTCCTCGAGCGAACGGCCGAGTTGGCTGCGGTCATCCACGAGCTTTGCCGAATGCGCCTCGATCAGGCCCTTGATGCCGGCGATATCGTTTTCCAAGGCCTTGGCGAGCACCGCACGACCTTCGGCGATCTTCTCGACCTGACCGGCGACCAGCCCGTCAATGCTGGCACGGCTGTCGGACAGTTTGCCGAGGTCGGCTTCCAGGGCACGCGACAGGATGTTGCGGCCTTCGGCGAGCTTTCCAACATGGCCGGCGACCATTTCATCAATGATCGTGCGGGCTTGCACGAGTTTTCCGGAGTCTTCGTTGAGAGCCAGCGAAAGCCTGTTGCGGCCTTCTTCCAGCCTTTCGAGGTGGCTGCCGAGCGACGCGTCGATGGCGGCCCGCGATTCGTTGACCTTGCGCAGATCCTCTTCGAGGGCGCGCGCGATCAGGCTGCGGCCTTCGGCCAGCTTCTGCACCTGGTTGGTCACCGCGGCATCGATGCCGTCGCGGCTTTCGGCGAATTTCTCCAGGTCCGCCTGCATGGCGGCCGCCATGCGCTCGCGGCTTTCGGACAGCTTGCGGCTGTGGTTTTCGACGGCTTCCTCGATGCCGACACGGGCGTCGGCGAGCCGCTGGATGTCGCTATCGAAAGAGCGCGAGACGACATGACGCGCCGCTTCCATGCGACCGGCAAAGTCGCTGGCGCGAGCCTCCAGCATGCTCGATGTCGAGGTGACGATGTCGGCCATGTCGGCGCCGATCTGGGTCTTGCCCTGATCGATCATCGCGGCCAGCGTATCCTTGCTCTCGGCGAAGGTGTGGGCAATTTCGCGGGCGCGCTCGACCAGCGTCTCGTTGATCTGGCGGGCGCGGGCCTCGAGCGCTGCGTTGAGCTTCTGCGTGCCGGTGTCCAGCGCTTCGGCGCGGGTCTGGAATTCGCTGATCAGGGCCTGACCGCGTTCGGCCAGCGTACGTTCGATGCCGTTGAGGCTGGCTTCGAATTCCGAATTGAGGGTGCGCGCGGCGCCGCCGAGCAGCGAAACCATGCCGGTGGTGCGATCGTCGAGCAGATCGGTCAGCGACCGGGTCAGGCCGTCCGTCGTATCCGTCAGCTTGGCGATGCGCGTGTCGAGCAGGCTGGCGAAGGCCTCGCCGGAGGTCGAAAGCTTGTCGGTGATGGTGTCGAGCCGGCCTTCCACCGAATCGAAGATCGACATCGAGCTTTCATTGATGCGGTCGATGAGCGTGTCGCCGGAATTGGTGATCGTCATCGACAGCTTGGTCGACGCATTGAGGATCGAGTCGCGGATGATGTCGCTGGCGGAGCCGATTTCATCCCTGAGCGTCTCATGCGCACCGGCAATCGAGGCACGGACGCGCTCGGCATGGCTGACGACCGCCTCGCGCTCGCTGCCAAGCCCGTCGACGAGCGAACGGATGCGGGTTTCGTTTTCCGAATAGGAGCGCTCGATCTGGTTGACTTCGCTGTGGACCAGCGTTTCCAGCTCCACGGCGCGGGCCAGCGTGCGTTCGATGCCTTCGCCCATGGCCGCCACCTCGCGGCGAACGGCCTGGCCGATCATCATGACGCGATCCTGCGCCATGTTTTCCGGCTCGGTCAGGCGGAAGGCCACTTCCGTCATCGACTGGGCGGCAATCCGCATGTCCTGGGCGCGGCGAATCATGGCTGCGAAGGCCCAGAACAGGATGATCGGCACGATCGCCGCGACGGCGAGGCCAATCAGTTCGGGACGGGCAAGGAACTGGTCGAGAGTGCGGATCCTCCAGATGCTCGGTCCGAATAGCAGGTTGGCGAGCCCGCCGGCGCCGGCGATCCAGGCGAGCGAGACGAAGGCGACGATCCAGTAGACGGTGTTGGAGGCGCGCCTGTTGAGGCCGTGCAGCAGGGTCTTGTAATCCTTCTGGCGATCATCATTGGCCGGCGCGAAGCCCGTGGGCTGCGCGCCGTTGCCATTGCCATTGCGTGTCTCCACGGGGCGCAGTTCTGCCGGCTTGGCCTTCGGCGCGGGACTCGCGGGCTGATTGGCAATGGGGGCCTGATTGGCGGCGGGTGCCGGCTTCTGGTTGCGTCCCTCGCGTGCCAGCTCGTCGGCGGCCTGGGATATCTGCGCTTCCAGATCTTCCATCGAAGCCGCGATATCGAGATCGCCGCTGCCGATGTCGCCGCTGAGGTCGAGATCGAGCGCTTTTTCCAGTTCCCTGGCCACGTCGCTGTCGAGATTTCTCGTCGTCGTCGTTGGTTTCTTTGCCATGCCTTCGCTACCCTGTACTAGCTGCCGCGGGGCTTATAATTGTCTTTGTCGTACCCCCGCGCAGGAGGCTGAAAATGGACCCTCGTATCGTAATGACACAGGGGGGTAAAGAAAACATGCATTCCGCGGGATACGTAAAACTTTAAATATAAGGTTAACGGAACCGTGATCCGTGCGCCGCTTTCGCAACATTTTTCCGGGCCATTCATTAACCCGTTGTCCATTGGATTCGCCTAATTTTTCAGGCGGCCGAAGAAAACGGAGTTCGAGTTCATGCGTGGCGAAAGCGGCATTGCCTTTTCAATGCCCGGAGGCGACGTCTCGGGAACCAGGCAGTCCCGACCGGTCGATTTGGCACACCTTGCCCGGCAAACGATGGGCGACCGCGCCCTCGAGCAAGAGGTGCTGGCGCTGTTTGTACAGCAGGCGCTGTCGGTACGCGACAAAATTGTCGATGCCGATCTCAAGGACCGGCTTCTGCTGGCGCATGGGTTGAAAGGGTCTGCTCGCGGCGTTGGCGCCTTCGCCATCGCCGATTGTGCCACCGAGATCGAGCGGCAGCCGGAAGACGGCCAGACCCTCAAGCGGCTCGGCAAACTGATCGACGAAGTGCGCGATTTCATCGCCGCCATCAATCGCTGACCCGGTTTGTGGAAAAACGTCACCGAGCGGCGCTTTCGCACGGCAGTTGACTTGTCTGCCGGAGTGATTATCTCGGCGGAAACTCCCTTCAGGTGACAAATGACCAAGTTGACGTTCATCGCCCATGACGGCACACAATTCGACGTGGACGCCGAAAACGGCTCGACGGTCATGGAAAACGCCATCCGCAACGCCGTGCCGGGGATCGAGGCGGAGTGCGGTGGCGCCTGCGCCTGCGCCACCTGCCATGTCTATGTCGACGAGGCCTGGACGGCGGAAGTGGGCGAGCCGGAAGCGATGGAAGAGGACATGCTGGACTTCGCCTACGACGTCCAGCCGAACTCGCGTCTGTCCTGCCAGATCAAGGTACGCGACGCGCTTGACGGCCTGGTGGTGCGGGTGCCGGAGCGCCAGGGCTAGGGCGTGTTGATATTCGGGTGATGCCGGCCTGCAAACGGCGGCTTCCTCCGGCCTTCGCCGGCCGAAGCACTTGACGAGGGATCGTGGCAGCTAGGGCTATGGCCCGGGTAGGCCGGTACTCGCATATGAAAAGTACGTTGCGCTCCGGTTCTCGGTATCAACCCTGTTTGGTCGCTTCGCGCCGTCTTCGACTCCGGCTCGGCCTGACCTGAAACTCAATATGCCTTCGGCGACGTTCCAATTTCTTTGACATTGGCTGCTTGGCAGCAGGCCACGGCTCATGCAGTCTCGCCCCATTCCCAAGGGGACCACATCGCATGACCGAAACAATCAAGACGGATGTTCTCATTGTCGGGGCAGGGCCTGTCGGCCTTTTCGCCGTGTTCGAGCTCGGCCTGTTCGACATGAAATGCCACCTGATCGATATCCTCGACAAACCCGGCGGCCAATGCGCGGAACTCTATCCGGAAAAGCCGATCTACGACATTCCCGGCTGGCCCTCGATTTCGGCGCAAGGGCTGGTCGACAAGCTGCTCGAGCAGATCCATCCGTTCAAGCCTGACTTCACCTACAACCGCATGGTCTCCAGCCTCCAGAAACTGGAGGATGGCAGCTTTCGCGTCACCACCGACGAGAACGAGGTGTTCGAGGCCAAGGTGGTGGTGATCGCCGCCGGCGGCGGCTCGTTTCAACCCAAACGCCCCCCGATCCCGGGCATCGAGCCCTATGAAGGCAAGAGCGTCTTCTATTCGGTGCGCCGGATGGAGGATTTTCGCGGCCACGACCTTGTCATTGTCGGCGGCGGCGACTCGGCGCTCGACTGGACACTGAACCTGCAGCCGGTGGCAAAAAGCGTGACGCTGGTCCACCGGCGCCCTGAATTCCGCGCGGCGCCCGACAGCGTCAACAAAATGTATGCCATGCAAGAGATGAAGCAGCTTGCGTTCAAGGTCGGCCAGGTGACCGGCCTGACCGGCGCCGACGGCCAGCTGTCATCGGCCACCATCAAGGGTGGTCCGGAAGGCGATATCGAAGTGCCATGCACACGCATGCTGCCCTTCTTCGGCCTGACGATGAAGCTCGGGCCGATCGCGGAATGGGGGCTCAATCTCCACGAGAACCTGATTCCGGTCGACACCGAGAAATTTCAGACATCGGTGCCCGGCATTTTCGCGGTGGGCGACATCAACTCGTATCCGGGAAAGCTGAAGCTGATCCTGTCGGGCTTCCATGAAGTGGCGCTGATGGCGCAGGCGGCCAAGCGCATCGTCAGCCCCGGCGAGCGGATCGTGTTCCAATACACGACCTCGTCGACCAGCCTGCAGAAGAAGCTCGGCGTGGTGGAGTAAAGACCGCTCCTATTCCGCGAGGACGGGCGCAACCGCTTCGTCGCGTCCGCGCAGCGCCTTTTCCGGCATCAGCATCATGGCGACGAGCGCCAGCACCAGGGTGATGCCGGCGGTGATGAAGATCATCACGAACGGCAAGGCTGATGTCAGCTGGACATGTGTCTGCGAACCCTCGGCGGAGAGCGGCAGGCCATAGCCGAGCGCGACCGCGCCGAGCAGGGCGACGCCCAGCGCGCCACCCAGCGTGCGCAGGAAGGTCAGCACGCCTGTCGCAACCCCGAGATGAGTTCGATCGACGGCGTTCTGGACAGAGACGGTCGCGACCGGGAATGTCGTTCCGCTGCCCAGGCCGATCAGGGTTGTCAGGATCTCGACCTCGAGCAGCGAGGCGTGTCCAGCAATGGCGCTGAGCACGCCAATGCTGACAATGGCCAAGGCGATGCCGATCATGGCGATGCGCTTGTAGTGCACGAAGCGGGGGATCAGGCGGCCGCTTGTGGCGGCACCGGCGACCGTGCCGAGCAAAAGGCCGAGCATGGCCATTCCCGATTCGCTGACGGACAGCCCGATGACGGTTTGCAGATAGACCGGCAAGTAGACCGAAGCGCCGATATTGGCCGCCTGCAGCAGGAACATCGACAGCGCACCGGCGAGCACGATCGGATTGCCCAGCACTTCAAGCGAGATCAGCGGTTCGGCGGCCCTCATCAGTCTCAGTGCGAACAGGGCCCAGAACACGGCCGAACCGGCCACCAGCCCGAGGATTTCGTGGGAAAACCAGGGATAGGTGCTGCCACCCCAGTTGAGCGCCAGAAGCAGAAGGGCCGTGGCGATAACCAGAAGCACGGCGCCCAACCCGTCGATGCGGTGATGTTTGGCTGCGATCGGCAGCTTCTTCAGCGGCTTGTTGATGATCGCCATGGCCAAAAGCCCAAGCGGAATGTTGATCCAGAAGATCAGCGACCAGTGCAGATGCTCGGCAAAGGTGCCGCCCAGCAGTGGCCCGGCAATGCTGGCGACGGCCCAGGTGCCTGACACCCAGGCCGCATAGCGTGCGCGTTCGCGCGGCGGCACGAGGTCGCCGATGACGGTTTGCGCCAGCGCAAACAGGCCGCCGCCGCCGGCACCCTGGATCGCGCGCCCGATCACCAGCACGAACATGTTGGGGGCCATGGCGCTGACCAGTGATCCGGCGAGGAAGATGAGGATCGCCGCGTAGACGGTCGGGCGGCGGCCATAGACGTCGGAAATCTTGCCGTAGAGCGGTGCCACGGCGGTGGCGGTCAGGAGATAGCCGGTGACCATCCAGGGCAGATATTCGGCGTGGCCGAGCGCTCGCGCGATGGTCGGCATGGCGGGTGCGATGATGGTCTGGTCGAGCGCCGCCAGCAGCATGGACAGAAGGACGCCGCCGATGATGGCGTTCTTCTCGCTTTCGGTCAGCGGTGTGGCGGCAGCCGGTATGGTCTGCTTGTCGACAGCCTGGTCCATAGTCTTGTCCATGTGTTTTGCGCGCGATCCGGGTCGACGATTGGGCTTGCCTGACGCGTTCGCCGCGCGATCGGTCGTGGTGCTCGTGCCTTGAGGATTGTACTTGCCAACCCGTGATATGTCGTTCCGTTTAGGCCGATTTCGAGCGCCGTTCGAAAGTTTTCCGACGCTGGCACTATGCTTCGGCCCGGTTGGCTTGCACCGGCGCCATCGAGTGCGCCGATGAAATTCAGCCAGGTGGCAGCCGGCCGTTCTCGATGCGCTGGATGCGGTAGCGCATGAGCCGCAGGATACGGCTTTCGAAATTGACGCTCTCGACGCGATCGAACTGCACCTGGGCGCGGTCGTGCCTGGCGAGAATGGCGGCGGTGATCTCGGCCGCCTTGGCCTTGGCCGCAGCGCAATCCGTCCGCCGGTAGGTCGCCTTCAGCGCGTTTTCCAGCTCGCGGCCATAGTTCTTGGCGATCTCGACATGGCGTTCTTCATGGCGCTTGATGTCGGCCGACAGCGTGTCCCAGAACAGCTTCACGTCGGGATCCGCCTTGCGCGGGCGGCGCCATTCCGGAAGGATCACCTTGACCTTGACCGTCACGGCGGCGTCGGCGATCCGGCAGGAGTCAGCCTGCCTGGCGTAGCTGATCCGGGTGGTGAAGGCCATCTGGGTGGCGCCGGGGTGGCGCGAGCCCGTGCTTTTGACCTGCGGCCCATGTTTGGAGAGCTGCGTCTCGATGTCTTCGAGCGTGCTGCCGCCAATGGAAAAATAGCTGTATGTCTTGAGGAGATTGGCCGCGCCCGCCGGAACAGCGGTCACGGCAAGCAGTAGCGCGCAAAGCAGGGATCGTTTCATCATATTGCCTCTTTACCCACCTTGCGTTACGGCCGTTGCCGGCGCAACGGAATTGATCCTTTGCGGATCACACATCGTTGATGAGCCATGGTTGATGAGCAATGACGGCGAGGCGATGGCAGCTGGCGCATGGACGTTATCTCGACCTTGGCGGCAAGGCCGTGGTCGTCGGCATCCTCAACGTCACTCCCGACAGCTTTTCCGACGGCGGACTGTTCGCTGCGCCCGAAGCGGCGCTGACCCAGGCGCGCCGGATGATCGAGGAAGGGGCACGGATCATCGATGTCGGTGGAGAATCGACCCGGCCGGGTGCCGCCGCCATCTCGGCCAGCGAGGAACAGGCGCGCATCCTGCCGGTGATCGAGGCGCTGGTGCGCGCCGGTGACGTGCTGATTTCGGTCGACACCTATCGCGCAGACACAGCGCGGCTGGCCGTGGCTGCCGGCGCGCATATCGTCAACGATGTCTGGGGCCTGCAGCGCGAGCCCGACATCGCGCGGGTCGCCGCCGAAACCGGAGCCGGGCTCATCATCATGCATACCGGGCGGGATCGCGAGAAGCTGACCGACGTGATCGCGGACCAGTTTGCGTTCCTGGAAAAATCCCTGGAGATCGCCCGTCGTAACGGCATTGCGGACGATCGCATCGTGCTTGATCCAGGTTTCGGCTTCGCCAAGGAGACGGCTGAGGAAAATCTCGACCTGATGGCGCGGTTTTCCGAGCTCCATGCGCTTGGCTTTCCGCTGATGGCAGGCACCTCGCGAAAACGCTTCATCGGCACCGTCACCGGCCGCGATGCGGCAGACCGGGCGGCCGGAACGGCGGCGACCAGCGTCATTCTCAGGCTCAAGGGCGCGCATCTGTTTCGCGTCCATGATGTCGCAATCAACGTGGACGCGCTGGCCGTGGCGGATGCTATGCTGGCGCTTGAAACCGCCGCATCGGAACGCTGAGCCATGTATGTCATCCGCCTGAAGAACTGCGCCTTCTTTGCACGGCATGGCGTGCTCGACGAGGAGGAAGCCCTTGGCCAGCGTTTCTATGTCGACGCGGTGCTGTCGGTCGAACCCGGGCGCGCGCTTGTCGACGACGCAATCGAGGAAACCGTCAACTACGGCATTGCCTTCACGGTGATCGAGAAGATCATCACCGGGAAGCGGCGCTTCCTGATCGAAGCCCTGGCCATGGAAGTGGCAAAGGCGCTGACGGAGCGGTTTCCGCAGATCAAGAGGGCCGAAATCACCGTGCGCAAGCCGAACGCGCCGGTGCCTGGCGTGCTCGATCATGTCGAGGTGACCGTTGTCTGGCCCGAGTAACACCGTCTTCCTCAGCCTCGGCGGCAATCTGGGTGATCCGGCGGCCTCGATGGCGGCGGCGCTGCGCATTCTCGACGCCGATGCGGGCACGCGCGTCACCGCCGTTTCGTCGCTCTACCGCACACCGCCCTGGGGCAAGCTCGATCAGCCGGATTTCCTCAACGCCGCCGCCGAACTGTCGACCCGGCTCTCGCCGCGGGCGCTGCTCGACCTCTGCCTCGACGCCGAGCGGAAGCTGAAGCGGGTGCGCGAGGAGCGCTGGGGGCCGCGCCTGATCGATATCGACATTCTGGTGTTCGGTGACCGCGTCATCCATGAGACCGGTCTGGAAGTGCCTCATCCGCGTATGCTGGAGCGCGCTTTCGTCCTGGCGCCGCTGGCCGAAATCGCGCCGGATCTTGCCGTCGGCGGGAGAAGCGTGTCGGAACGGCTCGGCGCTGTCGACGCCGCCGGAATCGAGCGGTTGCCGTCCGGCCGGGACTGGTGGCTGACCTAGCTATCAGCCGGAAAATCCGCCTTCGTCGAGAAACGCCTGCTCCTGCGGTGTCGTCTCGCGGCCAAGCATCCTGTTGCGATGCGGAAACCGCCCGAAGCGGCGGATGATGTCGCGATGCTCCAGTGCGTATTTCAGGTTGAACTCTGCCCTGGCGGTGTGCAGCTCGACCGAAATGTCCTGGTCGGCAAGGTTTTCCGCATGTTCGAACGGTAAATACAGGAACACGCGGACTTCCGGTTCCAGCGCCAGGTCATGCCCGGCAGCGACCGCTTTATGGGCAAAGTGCTTCGCCAGCGGATCGGTGGCATACATGTGGCCGGTGCCGCGGAAGCAATTGCGCGGAAACTGGTCGAGCAGGATCATCAGCGCCAGCGAACCTTCGGCATGGCCCGACCAGGCGTCGCACTCACGCCGTGCCGCGGCATAGTGCAGGTCGAGAAAGCGATCGCGGAAATCGGCATCGAAAGCGTCGCTCTTCTCGAACCAAGCATCCTCGCCGGCGTCGCGCCAGAATTTGGTGACCGACAGGGCTCTGCTG
Organism: Mesorhizobium sp. WSM4312; assembly: GCF_002294875.1. NCBI lineage: Bacteria > Pseudomonadati > Pseudomonadota > Alphaproteobacteria > Hyphomicrobiales > Phyllobacteriaceae > Mesorhizobium > Mesorhizobium sp. WSM4312. Next base: position 47,681 of record NZ_NSFU01000017.1, read on the forward strand.
TCCAATTCCATGCATGATTCCTTGGTTCAATCGGCTGTTTCGGATTTGTGCAGAACGCCAGCCGTCTCCTCGTTGAGGGCCTGACCGGGGCGGCGCGGCGTGGAGAGCGGTGTGGGAATCGGCGTGCCGATATTGCCACGCAGGAAGCGCTGGCCGGCGCGAATGCCTTCGGCGAGCTGGGTTTCGAAACGGTCGGTGTCGCGACGCCTGACGTCCTCGATCGTTTCCGCCACGTCTTCGGGATCAACGCCAAGCGATTCCAGGGCCGAGCCGCCGAAAACCAGCGCCGATTCGAAGGTCTCGCGCAGCTGATAGTCGACGCCGGCGCGAATGAGCTGCAGCGCGGTGCCGCGGTCGAAAGCCCGGGCAAGCACGGTGAGCAGCGGAAATTCGGCCTTGATCAACTGGGCGATGCGAACGGCCGCATCGGCCTTGTCGACGCAGATCAGCACGGCGCGCGCCCGGCCGGCGCCGGCCGCGTGCAGGATATCCAGCCGGGTGCCATCGCCATAATAGACCTTGAAGCCGAAGTCGGCGGCCGCCTGGATCATCTCGACATCGTTGTCGATGATCGACACATCGATGCCGCGCAGCAGCAGCGGCTGGCTGGCGATCTGGCCGAAGCGGCCGAAACCGATGATCAGCACGCTGCCGGTCAGTCCGTCGGCGACGTCGATGCCGTCGAGCGACTGCTCGTCGCGCGGGGTGACATAGCGCAAGGCGATGATCGCCAGCGGCGTCAGCACCATGGAGATGATGACGATCGCCGTCAGCATCGCGTTGGCCTGGTTGTCGATGATGCCGACGACGGCGGCGGCTGAGTAGAGGACGAAGGCGAATTCGCCGCCTTGCGCCATGAAGACCGCGCGTTCCAAGGCTTCGCGATGGCCGGTCTTGAGGATGCGGGCGACGATGTAGATGCCGAGCGCCTTCATGATCATGTAGGCGACGACATAGATGGCGATCAGCTTCCAGTTCGCGGCGACCACATGCAGGTCGAGCGACATGCCGACCGCAAGGAAGAACAGGCCGAGCAGGATGCCGCGGAACGGCTCGATGTCGGCTTCCAGTTGATGGCGGAAGGTCGATTCCGACAGAAGCACGCCGGCCAGGAACGCGCCCATCGCCATCGACAGGCCGCTGAGCTGCATGGCAAGCGCCGATCCAAGCACCACCAGCAGTGCCGCGGCCGTCATCACCTCGCGGGCACGGGCATCCGCCAGGATGCGGAAGAACGGGTTGAGCAGATAGCGCCCCGCCAGCACAAGTCCGATGATCGCGGCAAGGCCGATGCCGACCTCGGTCAGCCTTTCCGACAGGCTGGTGTCGGCGCCGCCGGGCGCCAGGAACGCGATCAGGGCCAGCAGCGGCACGATGGCCAGATCTTCCAGCAGCAGGATGGAGACGATGCGCTGGCCTTTCGGCGAGGCGATGTCGCCGCGTTCCTCGAGAAGCTGCATGACGATCGCCGTCGAGGTCAGCACGAAACCGGCGCCGGCGACGAAGGATTGCGAGACCGGAAAACCGCCGGCCATTCCCACGCCGGTCAACAGGACCGCGCAGACTCCGACCTGCAGCGCGCCGAGCCCGAAGATTTCGCGCCGCAGGCCCCAAAGCCGCGACGGCTGCATTTCCAGCCCGATGATGAACAGGAACATGACGACGCCGAGTTCGGCGACGTGGAGGATGGCTCCCGATTCGGAAAAGATGCGAAGACCAAACGGGCCGATCACCACGCCGGCCGCCAGATAGCCCAGGATCGAGCCGAGGCCCATGCGTTTGAAGATAGGGACGGCGACGACCCCCGCAGCAAGCAGCGCTACCACCTGAATGAGATCGCTGCCTGATGTTTCCGCTGCCATGCCTCTTGTCCCTATGTCCTACAGCACTCCTTGCATGCAGTTGGAGCGGGAGGCAAGGCCGGGTAGTCTGCCAGGACGGGTAGGATGCCGTCGAAGCGTTTCCCCTGGTGGCACTACGGTCTCCGCTTGCCTGCCGGACGATTGGTATATATATCGGCAAGATGACCGACCATTCGTCCTGGCCGTCTCCTGCGCCGCATATTCCGATGGATGCGCTCAGCGAAGTCCTGCAAGACTTTCGCCTGAGTGGCGTCAATTATGGCCGCTGCGAGCTCCGACATCCTTGGAGCATAGAATTTCCGCAACAATCGCTGCTTCGTTTTCACTTTGTCGGTCAGGGTCCATGCTGGATCCACACCGAAGTGCAAGGCTGGCAGCAGCTGCGCGATGGCGATCTGGTGCTGCTGCCACAAGGCATCACCCATCGGCTGGCCAGCGCGCCAGACGTTGCAGGCGGCTCGCTCGATGATTGCCGGGTGACCAAGTTGGGGGGCAACGTCTGCGAAGTCGTACGGGAAGGCACGGGCACGACAAGCACCCTTTTCTGCGGCTCAATGGCCTTGGGCGCCTATGCGTTGAACCCGTTGATCACGCTGATGCCGCCTATCATCAAGGGTTGCGACGTGGCCGGCAATGACCCGGTCATTGGCCCTTTGCTGGCGGCCATGACCGCGGAGGCCGCGCAACCACAGATGGGCAGCGCCACCATCTTGTCGCGTATGGCGGACTTGCTGACAGCCCGGCTCATTCGCTGCTGGGTCAATTGCACGGGAGCTTCGACGACCGGTTGGCTCGCCGCCATCCGCGACCCCAATATTGGCCGCGCTCTGGCAGCCATGCACAAAGACCCCGGCCATAACTGGACGCTCGAAAGCCTCGCCAGCCTGGCAGGCCAATCGCGCTCCATTTTCGCCGAGCGCTTCAGCGCTGTATTGGGAGAAGGCGCGGCACACTATCTCGCCCGTTTGCGCATGCAGCTTGCCCGCGAGTTGTTGGGGCAAAACGGTTTGTCGGTGGCCGAGGTTGCTACCCGCTTGGGCTATGATTCCGAGGCATCCTTCGCTCGCGCCTTCAAGCGCATCACCAATGTCTCCCCTGGCGTTGTGCGTCGCACAATTCCCGGACGAATAGACATGAATTTCGGATTCTAAGATACATTTCATCCGACCGGACTCGGTTATGAAGATCTCCAAACTTTGGAGATACGTCCGTGACAGACACAACATTACAGCTTGAAGACGCGGCGATAGACGTTGATGCGGCTGCGCCGGCCAGGTGGGGCGCAACCACCTGGTTCGCGGTCATTTCATTGGCCGCCACCAGCTTTGCTCTGGTGTCAGCCGAATTTCTGCCGGCAGGTCTGCTGACGCCCCTGGCGCGCGATCTCGGTATCAGTGAAGGAACAGCCGGACAGGTCGTCACCGCCACAGCTTCTGTCGGCGCCGTGACGGCCATGTTGAGCAATGTTCTCATCGGCCGATTGAACCGCAAGGCAGTGCTGGTTGGTCTCAGCGCCTTGGCGGTCGGTTCCAACATTCTTGCGGCGCTGGCGACCGATTTCTGGTTATTGTTGCTGGGTCGGGCCGGACTGGGGATCGCACTCAGCGCTTTCTGGGCACTTTCGGTCGCCGTGGTGGCGAGGCTGGTTGGCGCCAATGCGACTGGGCGGGGCATGGCTATCGTCACCCTCGGCGTCTCGCTCGCAACCATTGCCGCACCGTCGATGGGCGCGTTGATCAGCGACTGGCTGGGTTGGCGCAGCGCCATGGCCATGACAGCGGGGTTGGCCTTGCTTGCCATGCTGCTGCAGTTGCTTAGCCTGCCGTCCTTGCCTGCAACGGCAAGCAATAGTCTTGCAGACGTCCTTCGTCTGACACGGAGACGTGGCGTTCAACTTGGTATGCTTGCCATCCTTTTGCTGATGACGGGGCATTTTGCCGGCTCGGTCTATGTGCGTCCCTTTCTCGAACATGTGACGCACCTTGCAACCGGGCCAATTGCCCTGGCTTTGCTCGGATTTGGCATCGCCGCGGTGATCGGCAATATTGCCGGTGGCCGCATGGCCGACGCCAATATCCACGTGGCTCTCGTGGTCACCGCCGCATTGATGGCGTTTGCGGCGCTGTCATTGGTGCTTTGGGGCGTGCACATTGGCGTTGCCTTTGGCTTCGCGACGCTGTGGGGCTTCGCCTTCGGCATGGCGCCGGTGGTGCTGCCGACAAATCTGTCTCGCGCAGCGCCGGACGCGCTGGAGGCGGCGGGCAGCCTGATGGTCGCCTCTTTTCAGGTCGCCATCACCATCGGCGCGGTTGTCGGCGGCTATGTCGTCGACACCTATGGCCCTACAGCGCCTTTGACCGTGACTGCCATCCTTGCAGCATCGACAGCCGTATTGGCGATGTTACAGCCGCGCAGCTGAACTTTGCCGCCGCTGACGCGGGCAGCCCGAATCCGGCCCGGATAATATTGCAGACGCGTTACACAAGTTTACGCAATGCGCGCGTTGCTTGTTGCCACAATCGAAGGCTAAGGACGCTCGGCTTCGGCCATTGGAGGGTGAGCGACGATCAAGTCGCGCCCTTTTGAGGAGATGACTGACATGAAGAAGTTTTTGCTTGTTGCCGTCGGCCTGGCGGTGCTTGCGGGTTCGGCCTGTTCGAAGGCGCCGGAATGCACGGCCGAGATCGCGACCAAGAAGGCACAGGATATGGCCGCCGCACTGCAGGAAGCGATCACCAAGGATCCGTCCAAGGCGGCTGACCTGACCGCCAAGGTCCAGGCGGTGACAACCAAGTACCAGGGCACCACGACACTCGCCGACGCCTGCAAGGCGTATGACGAGGTGACGGCCGCCATCAAGGGCTAAGCGCCTTTCGACTGGTTCAAAAGGGGGCGGTGGCGATGGGCCGCCGCCTCTTTGCTTTTGGGGATGTGTTTGGGGGTAGGGCGCGATAATGCGCTCAGTTCGGGGCGATGGAGCCGACTTCGACGGCATCGACGCGCTTCAGGCTCATACCAATGACCGGCACCAGCTGATCCTGGACCCGCACGGCAACCGTCACGGTCATCGAATTGTCGTCGGGAATACGGGCTTGCATGACGCCGCGCAGCTGGTTGCGGTTGATGGTGAAGACCACCTTGCGGGCATCGACGACGTTGCCGCCGATGATGTCCAGGCCCGCACCGTCAGCGCCCCCCATGAAGGAACCCTTGTAATCGCGGCCCTTGCGTTCGATCTTGGCCGACATCTGCTGGGTGAACATACCGACCCGGCAGCCGCCATCCAGAGTCATGCCCATCTTGCCGTCCGGCGTGGAGCCGGTGAAGCTGCAGTTGAATTTCGTGCCCTTGTACTTGCCGGCGACGATTTCGCCCGGGCCGACCCATTTGCCTTCCGCCGACTGGAAGAACTGCTTGTCGGGCTCTGCGGCGGAAGCCTGCGAGGCGAGACCGACGACTGCTGTGATCGCAACGGCCAGGGGCAGGACGCTGGACAGAATTACGCTTTTCATCGACGACACCCGGCAACAAAGAGGCTGTTTGGAACCGGTTCGACCATGAAGAAGATTGGTTAATGCTTCGTCACTGCGGGGCCTCGAAACGGCAATCCGCTCATCGTTAGGAAGAACAGGACGCTATTTGCCGGAGCCCGTGGTTTCGGTGTCCTTCTTCGCGGCAAACGATGTCAATGCCGAGAGGAAATCGCCCAGTCCCGGGCGCTTCGCGGCGCTGAAGGGCAGGGGACGCGCGGTTTCCATCGCCGCGATGCCGATGCGCGCAGTCATCATGCCGTTGACGACGCCCTCGCCAAGCTTGGCCGAAAGCCGTGCCGCCAGGCCATGGCCGACGATCTGCTGGACGAAACTGTCGCCGACGGCGATCGAGCCGGTGACCGCCAGATGTGCCAGCACGCTGCGCGCCAGGCGGAAGAACCCCAGCGTTCCCGGGCGTCCGCCATAGAGTTCCGAGAGACGGCGAATGAGGCGTCCGGCCTCGAACACGACATAGGCGACATCGACGAGCGCGCGCGGGCTGACCGCCGTCACCAGCGAGACGCGTTTGGCGGCTTCGAGAATCATCACCTTGGCCCTGGCATCGAGGGGGCCGAGGATTTCCGCTTCAGCTAGACGCACCAGATTGCCGCCGTCGATGATTTCGCCGCGCAGTTCGGCCAGGGCGCGCCGGCCGGCCGCGGTCTCGGGCTTGGCCGCGACGAAAGCCGAAAGCTCGTCGACCACCGATCGTGCCGCCTTGGGGTCGTCGCGCGCGATGGCGTCGAGCGCGCGTTTTTGCAGTTTCTCGACTTCGGCAAGGCGGGCGATCGCCAGGAATTCGCGAATCATGATCACCACAAGCGCCAATATGGCGATCGCTGCCATGCCGGCGGCCAGCCAACCCAGCCATTCGGCGCGGGCGAAGAGATCGCGAATCAGCTGGTCGGTCCACAGGCCGACAGCCAGCGAAACCAGCACGCCGATCGCGCCGAAGAAGATGCCGCCGAACAACGAGCGTTTCCTGGGGGCGACCGCCGGTGGCGGTTCGGCGGCAACGATGTCGGGTTCGTCGAAGACGTCGACTTCCGCCGGTATGACCAGCGCGACATCGGTCTTCAGCCCGCGGGGTTTGCGCGGGGGCTCGGCCTGCCGCGTCTTTGACGCCTCTTGTGTCGGCGCGGCCTCCGGCTCGATGCGGAAGGCCGCCGGTTTGCGGGGCGCGGTCATGCCAGATGGTCTCCGATCAGGAACTGCAAGGCACGGTCGAGCCTGATATGCGGCAGAGACAGCGTGACACCTTCGGCCGTGCGTTCGAGTTTTGGCGGGCGGAATCGGACAAAGCGGATTGCCGGGTCCGTGGAATCCTGCCTGTGGTCGGGTCCTGAGACGTCGAACACCGCATCAATCTTCTCCGGTAAGTCACCGGGAAATATGGCAGTTTCGGTCTTTCCGTCGAACGTTTCACCGTTGATCTTCTCGCCGGCGATCGGCGTGCCGATGATGACAGGCAACGCCTCACGGCCTTGCTTGACCGTGCCTTCGCGGGTCGCGCGCACCGCCGCCATGGCGACCACGTCGACGTCGGCGCCGGTGAAGTTCGCTCGCGCCACGGCGCGGTCGGCCAGCCGCCGCACGATCGCCTGCAACCGGTCATGGCTTTCGTGGTGCAGGTGATCGGCCTTGGTCGCGGCGACCAGGATGCGATCGATGCGCCGCGAAAAGAGGTCGGTGAGGAAGCTGCCCCGGCCGGGACGAAAGCAGCCGAGGATCTCGGTCACCGCACGCTCGAGGTCGGCCATGGCGCCGGGGCCGGCGTTCAACGCCTGCATGGCGTCGATCAGGACGATCTGGCGATCGAGGCGGGTGATGTGTTCGCGGAAGAAGGGTTTGACGACATGCGTCTTGTAGGCCTCGTAGCGCCTCTCCATCATGGCGTGCAGCGATCCCGGGCGCTGGCGCCTGTCGAGGCCGGCCAGCGGTGCGAAGGTCAGCGCGGGCGAACCTTCGAGGTCGCCAGGCATCAGGAAACGGCCGGGCGGCAGGGTCGAAAGCGCGCGCTCGTCGAGCTTGCAGGCCTTGAGATAGGCGGCGAAGCTTTCGGCGAGGCGGCGGGCGGTCATCTCGTCGGCGTCGGCATTCGGGTCGATTTCCGCCGAGATTGCCCGCCAGGCCCGCGAAAGGTCCTCGCGCACCGGCAAAGTGGCCATCTCCACGGCCTCGCGTGAAAAATCGGCGAAGGACTTGCCGAGCAGCGGCAGGTCGAGCAGCCATTCGCCGGGATAATCGACGATGTCGACCGACAGTTTGCCGGATGAGAACATACGGCTCCAGCCGGAGGCCGATTCGTATTCGATGGTCAGCCGCAGTTCCGAAATAGCGCGCGTGGAATCGGGCCAGGCACGGTCGTTGACCAATGCAGCGATATGATCCTCGTACTGGAAGCGCGGCACGGCGTCGTCGGGCTGCTCTTCCAGGAAGGCGCGGGCGATACGCCCGGATTTCTGTGCCTCGAACAGCGGCAGGCGTCCGCCGTGGATCAGATTGTGGACCAGCGCGGAGATGAACACCGTTTTGCCGGCGCGCGAAAGGCCCGTCACACCCAGCCGCAGCGAGGGAGAAAAAAGCCCGGTGGCGCGTCCCGACAGCGTATCGAGGGCAATTCTTGCCTCGTCGGTGAAGGTGGTCAGCGATGATGCCAAAATGTGATCTCTCGGGGCTGCGGTCCGTCCGATATAGGCGTTGGAACCCGGCTTTGAAATGGCGCCGGAAATCGATGCCGAAGCAATTCCAGGAAAGTGCGGAGCGGTTTTCCCGTCCGAAATCGCGCCAAAACAGAGAGTTAGAGATCGGCCGGTGTCAGGAACGCCTCGAGATAACCCGTTTCCTGGGCCGCTTTGGTCAGATCGTCGAGGAAACGCACGACCGCCAGGCCCGAGGTCGGGAACCCATGGTTGAGCATGGCACGCGCCGTCTCGTCGCCATCGCCTGACACTGCCATGGCAAGGTCCTCCGTCATCGGATTGTGACCGATGACCAGCAGTGACCCCGGCCCGCCATGTTCCCGGATGAGGCGGAGATAGCCGGCCGCGTCTTCGCTGTAGAGCGTGTCGAAAAACAGCACCTTGCCGGTGTCGGTCTGGCCGGCCAGCCCTTCGAGCGTTTCCTTGGCGCGCCGGGCGTTGGAGCACAATGTCAAATCGGGGACATAACCACGGGAGCGCATGGCAGCGCCCATCGTCTCGGCATCGGCGCGGCCGGATGCATCAAGCGGTCGATCGAAATCGCGCATGCCGGGCAGCGCCCAGCCAGCCTTGGCGTGCCGCAACAGATAGAGCCTGCTCACCCAACCTCCGATGATGCCGAAGCCGCGGCACGATTAGCCACGAGAAGGGCGCCGCGCACAATGGCCCCTTGTTCTTCCTCGCAAAGAATCATGCGGCACTTTCTCCATCGAATCAGCGACATCTCGCCCCAATGGGTGCCGCGGGGGCACTTTAACAATTGCGTGAGTCGGTGACTGATTGCGCTTGTGCAGGCGTCGGGCGGCGAATATATAAGCGCCAAATTTGGGGCAGTTTGGGTGAGTCGAATGAACGACATCGTTACCGCCGATTACGTACCCTCCGAAGACGAGCCGTTCATGAACGAGCGGCAGAAATCCTACTTCCGCCTGAAGCTCGTCACCTGGAAAAATGACATATTGCGCGAAGCGCGCGAAACTCTCGAAATCCTGCAGCAGGAAAACGCCAACCACCCCGACCTCGCCGACCGCGCCTCTTCCGAGACAGACCGCGCCATCGAGCTCCGGGCTCGCGACCGTCAGCGCAAACTCATCGCGAAGATCGATTCGGCGCTGCAGCGCATCGACGAAGGCACTTACGGCTACTGCGAGGAGACCGGCGAGCCGATCGCGCTGAAACGGCTCGACGCCCGTCCGATAGCCACCTTGTCGATCGAAGCGCAGGAACGGCATGAGCGCCGCGAAAAAGTCTATCGCGACGACTGACGCATTGCTTCTGGACTGCATCTCAAGGCAGTTACAAGTGAAGTCATTGTCAAAAATGGCCGGGCTTTCCGGCCATTTTTGTTGGTTGTATCACAAATCCGTTGCAGCAAGCGAAAGCAAACCCCGGCCGGCGGGGCGCCTCAGGCGCCAATCATTTCTTCTGGCTTGAAAGTTCGCCTAGAAGCCTGGTCATTTCATCGTCGAGCGATTGCGGCGCCTTGGCCACCGGTTTGCCAACAGGACCACCGGAGCGCGGCTGGTCGAGCGAAACCTCCAGGTCCTTCATCAGCTCGTCGTCGATACTGCTCTGCGGTGGCGATGGCGCGTGCCTGACGGCATTGGCGTTGGCTGAGCCATAGGCAGGCAGCGGCGTGACGTTGGTCGATTGATGGGGTTGCGCCGGTTTCGGTGCGGGGGTTGGGGCTGGTGGTGGCGCTGCCGGGCGCTGGCGGGCAGGCGGCGGCGCCGCGGTCGCCGGCTGCGGCGCCGGTCGTGCCGGTGCGGGAGCCGGCTGAGGCGGCCGCGGTTTTGCCGCCGGGGCCGCGGTGGCCGGGACAGGTTGCAGACCACCATCTCCGGTCAGCGCTGGACGGCGCGGTGCGGCAAGGCGTATGTCGCGTTCGACGACGACGTCGGTCGGGCCGCCGATCAGCAGCAGATGTTCGATATCGTCGCGGCGCACCAGCACCAGCCGGCGATGGCTGTCGACGGCGGTGGCGTCCATGACGGCCAGCCGCGTCTTGCGGTTCCGGCCACCGGCGACGAACGTGCCGAAGGTCAGGTTGCGAACGAGCCTGACGATGACGAGCACGATGACCAGCAGGATCAGCGCCGCGAAGGTCCACAGGAGTGCCGCCGCATAACCAGGGCCCGCCACGCTATCCAGCCACTGCATTGGTTTCCCCTGATCGGTTTTGGAAAGTGACGCGACACTAGACCGTTGCGGCTGGCCACCGCAAGTTGCCTTTCACGCATCGTGAACAGCTTGAAACACTGGGAAGGCCGGCCGGCATCATTTTTATCTGACATTTGCCGCCCGGGCCTTTTCCGGACTAGGAGAATATGATTCAACCGGCTAAAGCGCGTCGCGCTGAAGCGGATTGATGCGACGCGCTTCAGGTCCTTGTATTCTTGCAGGTCGTTTTCCCAAAACCGGAGTCAATTTTGGGCGACATGCATTAGGGGCGGGTGTCGGAACATCGGACTTCACGAGCAGGGGGCATATGGCCAAGGAAGCGCGCGGCGATTTCTATCCGGTACCGATCGTCGACCAGAACACGCGACCGGGCGCGGTCACCCGGCTCATCATCTTCATCGTCGTTCTGACGGGGGCCGCGATCGTCTTCGGCCTGTTCCGCGAGCGCCTCGGGGACCCCTTCCTGCTCGGCATGCTTGGCGTGCTGGCGATGATCGGCGTCGGCTTCCTGTTTGCGACCGCGATCGGCTTCGTGCAGGTCACGCCGCGCTCGACCGGGGATGAACTGTCCAAGGCTTTCGTCGATTCGATGGCGCAGGGCCTGCTCGTAACGGACACCAAGGGCCGCGTCGTCTACGCCAACCGTGCCTATGCCGACATGACCGGAGCTTCCTCGGCCGCCGACCTCAAGACGGTCGAAGGGCTGCTTTCGGATGTTCCCGAGGCCTCGGTGACGATTTACCGGCTGGCCTCCGGCCTGCGTGACGGGCAGCCGGGCGACGGCGAGTTTCGGCTGGCGCAGTCGATCCGGCCCGGCGCCGAACCGGGCGCCCGTTGGTACCGGGCGCGCGCCCGCACCTTCAACGTTCCGGGCCAGCGCTTGCCGATGCTGGCCTGGCAACTCGCCGACATTTCGCAGGAGCGGGCCGAGCAGGAGCGTTTCTTCCTCGATCTGCAGAAGGCCATCGATCACCTGGACCACGCCCCGGCCGGCTTCTTTTCCGCCGACCAGGACGGTCGCGTCACCTACATCAACGCCACGCTCGCGGAGTGGCTGGGCATCGATCTTGCCAGCTTCACACCCGGCGCGGTGACCTTGCCGGATATCGTTGCCGGCGACGGCATGGCTTTGGTGCGCTCGGTCAAGGCCGACCCCGGCACGACGCGCAACGCGGTCATCGATCTCGATTTGACGACGATGACGGGAGAGGCGCTGCCGGTGCGCTTCATGCATCGCGTTTCGGCCAGTCGCGAAGGTGTCGGGGGTCCGACACGCACGATCGTGCTCAACCGCACGCAAGGCGAGGATGCCTCGGCCGATCTGCGCGCCTCGGAAGTGCGCTTCACCCGCTTCTTCAACTCGACGCCGATGGCGATCGCAGGTGTCGATGCCAGCGGGCGCATCCTGCGCACCAACGCCCCCTTCCTGTCGCTGTTTTCCTCGGTCGTCGACCGGGACGCCGTGGATCGCCGTGTGCGGCTCGATACGGTGATCCACGAGCGAGAGCGTCCGGCCTTTGCCGCCGCATTCGAGAAGGCCCGGCAGCGGCAGGCCGACATCGAGCCGATCGACACCGTGCTGCCCGGCAACGAGGAGCGGCACATCCGTTTCTACGTCAATGCCGTCGCCGACGGCACCGGCGGCGAGGGCGCAGAGGAATCGGCCATCGTCTACGCCGTCGAGACGACCGAGCAGAAGGCGCTCGAAGGGCAGATGGCGCAAAGCCAGAAGATGCAGGCAGTCGGGCAACTCGCGGGCGGCATCGCCCACGACTTCAACAATGTGCTGACCGCCATCATCATGGCGTCGGACCTGCTTTTGACCAATCACCGGCCGTCGGACCCGTCCTTCCCCGACATCATGAACATCAAGCAGAACGCCAATCGGGCGGCTTCACTGGTCAGGCAGTTGCTGGCCTTCTCGCGCAAGCAGACGCTGCGGCCGGAGGTGCTGAACCTCACCGACGTGCTCGCCGATCTCAGGATGCTGCTTGCCCGCCTGGTCGGCAACGACATCAAGCTGAAGATCGACCACGGCCGGGACCTGTGGCCGGTCAGGGTCGATATCGGTCAGTTCGAGCAGGTGGTGGTCAATCTGGCGGTCAATGCGCGCGACGCTATGCCCGCCGGCGGCGATCTCACCGTGCGCACCCGCAACGTCACCGCCGAGGAGTGCAAGACCTTCTCCTATCGCGAACTCGCCGCGGCCGACTATGTCGTGGTCGAGGTCGAAGACACCGGCAGCGGCATCGCGCCGGATGTGCTGAAGAAGATCTTCGAGCCGTTCTTCACCACCAAGGAGGTCGGCAAGGGCACGGGCCTTGGCCTGTCCATGGTCTACGGCATCATCAAGCAGACCGGCGGCTTCATTTTCTGCGATTCCGAGGTCGGCAAGGGATCGACCTTCCGCATCTTCCTGCCGCGTCATATCGCGGAAGCGAAAAAGGCGGCCGAACCCGGGGAAACCCCGAGTGCCGCGCTGGTCAAGCCGGTCGACAGCACCAAGGACCTGTCGGGGTCAGCCACGGTGCTGCTGGTCGAGGACGAGGATGCCGTGCGCATGGGCGGCATGCGGGCGCTGACCTCGCGTGGCTATACGGTGCATGAGGCATCCTCCGGCGTCGAGGCGCTGGAAGTCTTCGAAGCCCTGGGCGGCAAGGTCGACATTGTCGTCTCGGATGTCGTCATGCCGGAAATGGACGGGCCGACCCTGCTTGGCGAGTTGCGCAAGCGCCAGCCGGATATCAAGTTCGTGTTCGTGTCCGGTTATGCCGAGGACGCATTCGCCAGGAACCTGCCGGCCGACGCGCATTTCGGCTTCCTGCCGAAGCCGTTCTCGCTCAAGCAACTGGCGACGATCGTCAAGGATATGCTGGAGTCCTAATTTAGTTTTCTCCAATGGTCTGCCTTGCACAACGCCCCGACAGCGCCATGATTGCGCGCGAGGGCCAGGCGGGCTTGGGGGAGCGGCGATTGACGCCACACATAGAGGCAGGCAAGGGCGATTACGCCGAAACGGTGCTGTTGCCGGGCGACCCGCAGCGCGCCGAATGGATGGCGCAGACATTTCTCGAGGCGCCACGCCGCGTCAATCGCAGGCGGGGTGCTTTCGGCTTTACCGGCCTTTATCGCGGCCGGCCCATTAGCATCCAGGCAACGGGTATCGGGGTTTCGTCGTTCCTGATCTATACCCATGAATTGCTCGACTATTATGGCGCCCGAACATTGATCCGCACCGGGACCTGCGGCGGCCTGAGCGCCGAGGTAAAGCTGCGCAGCCTGGTGATCTCGCAATCGGCACGGCCGGAAAACAAGCAAAGCGGCCAGGTCTTTGGCCTTTATGAGGCTGACGCCGGCCCGGATCCGGCGTTGCTCGCCCGCGCATTGGCCAAGGCAGCCGAACTCGGCATCGACCACCATGCCGGCCTGACAGTCTGCACCGACATATTCTATCATCCTGAAACGCACACCCGATATGCCGAGGCAAGGGCGCTCGGAGCGCTGGCCGTGGACATGGAAACCAGCGCGCTCTACCGCATCGCGGCGCATTTCGGCGCGAGGGCGTTATCGCTGCTGACCGTCGTCGACAATCTGGTTACCGGCGAACAGGCCGACTATTCCGAGCGCCAGGCGCTTTTCACCGATATGAGCCGGCTGGCGCTCGAGGTTGCCGCAGCGGCGCGCTAAAGCGCTTCCGGCGAAAGCAGAATCGCCGTCAAGCAGTTCGGCGTGACCGTCGCCGGTGATTGCCGTCTTCCCGGACCGGTGTGCGGAGCGCGCCAGGCGCTCCGCATTTTTGTCGGATATAGGTCAGGCGCCGACCGGCAGGCCGTCCATGCGGCGGATGGCGACCACTGACGGCCTCGGCGGCTGGCCGTCCCTGAAATCGGGCCACAATGTTTGCGCCTTGTCGAGCGTCTCGGCGTCTTCCGCGGGGTGCTGGACCGACAGGAACAAGGTCGTGCCATCTGGCGTGAGATGACACGAGAAGGCGGACACGGCTTGCGGGCCGTACGGCGGCGCCGTTCCAGGGCAGGCCTACGGATTGCTCCGCCGGGTGCAGGTCGAGGCGGTGAAGGCGCCGTCGGGTTGCTTCATGATGATGTCGAAGGAGGGCGGGTTCTGGCCATCCAGCGTTGCCTGGGTCATCGACAGCGAGTTGCCGCCCGTGGTGTAGCCGCCGAGCGGTCCCAGCCAGGAGATCTCGCCGTTTGCATTCATCTGATAATTGTAAGCCTGCTGGGCGGTTCCGAAGGTTACCGGGCCTGTATAGACGTTCCCCTTGACCGTGATGTCGCCGAGGTCGAGGAACAAGCCGAGCAGGTAGACTTCGCAGTGATAGGTGCCGTCAGGCATCTTGCCGTCGCTGAAGTCGGCCTGTGCGGCGCCGGTCGCTGCCGCCAGAAGCGCTATGCCGATAAAAATGCGTGAAATCAGGGATGTCATGACGTCGCTCGGTTGAGCAGAGAGCTTGCCCTATTTTTGCGCTGTGCTGCAACTTCATAGCCCCCTCCTCGCACGTTGAGGCCAAAATCTAGGCATTTGGCGAAATTGGGCAAAAATTAGGCAGCTACTATATGCGCTGCGCAAATTTCTCTCAACCAATTTTTAACCGGCTCTCTTAGATTTGTTCAATCTAATATAATAAATGATTGATAATGTTTATTATTGGCCGTTTTTCAGCGTCCCGGCGGCGGTTGGCATGGGGGTTGCATTGTATTGTTGCGGTGCAATCAACCAGCGTGGGAGACTTCCGTATGAGGGGTAATTTCTCGACAATAACAAAAATGTTTTCGGCGAGCGTCGTTGCCGCCGGCCTGTTGATGTCGGCTCCCGCCAGGGCGGCCGACGATACGATCAAGGTCGGCATTCTCCATTCGCTGTCGGGGACCATGGCGATTTCGGAGACGACGCTGAAGGACGCCATGCTGATGCTCATCGATGAGCAGAACGCCAAGGGCGGCCTGCTCGGCAAGAAGCTTGAAGCCGTCGTCGTCGATCCGGCTTCCAACTGGCCGCTGTTCGCCGAAAAGGCGCGCGAGCTGATTTCGAAGGACAAGGTCGCGGCGGTGTTCGGCTGCTGGACCTCGGTGTCGCGCAAGTCGGTGCTGCCGGTGTTCTCCGAGCTCGACAACATCCTGTTCTATCCCGTCCAGTATGAGGGCGAGGAAAGCGAGCGCAACGTGTTCTACACGGGTGCGGCTCCGAACCAGCAGGCCATTCCGGCCGTCGACTATCTGATGAGCAAGGACGGCGGTTCGGTGAAGCGTTGGGTGCTGGAAGGCACCGACTACGTTTATCCGCGTACCACCAACAAGATCCTCGAGGCCTATCTGAAGTCCAAGGGCGTCGCTGCCGAAGACATCATGACCAACTATACGCCGTTCGGCTTCTCCGACTGGCAGACCGAAGTTTCTGCGATCAAGAAGTTCGGTTCTGCCGGCAAGAAGACCGCCGTCGTTTCGACCGTCAATGGTGACGCCAACGTGCCATTCTACAAGGAACTCGGCAACCAGGGCATCAAGGCCGAGGACATTCCGGTCATGGCCTTCTCCGTCGGTGAGGAAGAGCTTGCCGGTCTCGACACCAAGCCGCTGGTCGGCCATCTCGCCGCCTGGAACTATTTCGAGAGCGTCAACACGCCCGAGAACAAGAAGTTCATCTCCGATTGGCACAAGTTCATCAAGAACAACAAGCGCACCACCAACGACCCGATGGAAGCCCATTATATCGGCTTCAATATGTGGGTGAAGGCGGTTGAAAAGGCCGGCACCACCGATCCGGACAAGGTCATCGATGCCATGATCGGCGTTTCGGTGCCGAACCTGACCGGCGGCTATTCGACGATGATGCCAAACCACCACATCACCAAGCCGGTGCTGATCGGCGAAATCCAGGCCAATGGCCAGTTCGAAACGGTTTCGAAGACACCGGGTCTGGTGATGGGCGATGAATGGTCCGATTACCTGCCGGATTCCAAGGACCTGATCTCCGATTGGCGCAAGCCTCTGTCCTGCGGCAACTTCAACGTTGCTACCGGCAAGTGCGGCGGCAAGGGAACGAACTGACCTCCCAGGTCTGGACTGTTGGGTCCATGACCAGACCGCAGCGTCCGGACGGTTTCCTCCGCCGTCCGGACGTCCAATTCAAACCTTCAAGGGGTTAACATAAGCCGATGACCTTGATCCGCGCGGGCCTGACACTGCTGTTCCTGCTGACGACGCTGTCGTCTTCGGGCGCCGCGGAAGCCGACCTGCGTGGCATCATCGCCAAGTTCGCTACGGTAACGGACTTTTCTGAGACGGGAGCTGTCGTCCAAGAATTGACAGCCACAGGGGATTCCGCTGTCGAACGGCCGCTTGCTGCATTGGCTGACGGCAATCTTTACATTCGCACCGCCGACTCGATGGTTTTTGTCGGCAAGGAAGGCGATGAAGGCGTCCAGCTTTTTGACCCGCTGAGCGGCGAGGCAGCTGGCGAGGCCTCCGAGGACGACATAACCAAGATCACTGTCAACAACACCTTGCGCCGCGCCATCCGTGATGCATTGGGCACGTTGACGCTTGGTTCCAAGGATCCGACCGTTCGCATCGCCGCGGCCGACACCATGTTCAAGACACCGGACGCCGCCAATATCGAACCGCTCGACGCAGCGATCGCCAGTGAAAGCGTGGCGAGCGTCAAGGCTTTGCTAGAGCAGGCGCGTGGCGCTTCCATACTGGTTTCAGACAAGCCTGATGCAGACAAGCTCGCCGCAATCGCGCTGATCGGTGCGCGTGGCGACCGTAATGCGGTTTCGCTACTCACCTCCGTCGAGGCCAACGCCTCCGGAGCGGTTAAGGAAGCGGCGACGGCCGCAATCGCAAGCATTAATTCAACGCTCGCCATCTGGGATGCCGGGCAGAACATCTGGTACGGCATTTCGCTAGGGTCGGTGCTGCTGCTCGCGGCGATCGGGCTCGCCATCACCTTCGGCGTCATGGGCGTCATCAACATGGCGCATGGCGAGATGGTCATGCTCGGCGCCTACACGACCTTCGTTGTCCAGCAAGTGATCCGCACATCCTTTCCCGGCCTGTTCGACTGGTCGCTGGTCATTGCGCTGCCGCTTGCCTTCCTGGTCGCCGCACTCGTTGGCCTCGCCATCGAACGCGGCGTCATCCGCTTCCTCTACGGACGGCCGCTGGAGACGCTGCTGGCGACCTGGGGCGTGTCGCTGATCCTGCAGCAGGCGGTGCGCTCGATCTTCGGGCCGACCAACCAGGAGGTCGGCAACCCCTCCTGGATGTCGGGTTCGTTCGATATCGGCCAGCTGGCCATCACCTGGAACCGGCTGTGGATCCTGGTCTTCGCGCTCACCGTCTTCGGCGTCCTGCTCTATGTGATGAAGCGCACGCCCTGGGGACTGCAGATGCGCGCCGTCACCGCCAACCGGCGCATGGCGGCCTCGATGGGCATCAGGACGCCATGGGTCGACGCGCTGACCTTCGCGCTCGGATCCGGCATCGCCGGCATTGCCGGTGTCGCGCTCAGCCAGATCGACAATGTCTCGCCCAATCTCGGCCGCGGCTACATCATCGACAGCTTCATGGTCGTCGTCTTCGGCGGCGTCGGCAATCTCTGGGGCACGCTGGTCGGCGCCTTTTCGCTGGGCATCGTCAACAAGTTCCTCGAGCCTTATGCCGGCGCCGTGCTCGGCAAGATCGTCGTGCTGGTGCTGATCATCCTGTTCATCCAGAAGCGCCCGCGCGGCCTGTTCGCCCTCAAGGGCAGGGCGGTGGAAGCATGATCACGGGACGCTTCTTCGCCGCCGGCGCCGACCGCCGCATCGCCATCACCATCTTCATCCTGCTGGCCGCGGCCATTATCGTGCCGCTGCTCAACCTTGCGGTGTCGCCAACCAGCGCCTTCTACGTCCCGGCCTATATCGTGGCGCTGACCGGCAAATATCTCTGCTATGCGCTGCTGGCGCTCGCGCTCGACCTGGTCTGGGGCTATTGCGGCATCCTTTCGCTCGGCCACGGCGCCTTCTTCGCGCTCGGCGGCTATGCGATGGGCATGTATCTGATGCGCCAGATCGGTTCGCGCGGCGTCTATGGCAACCCGATCCTGCCTGATTTCATGGTGTTCCTGAACTACAAGGAATTGCCGTGGTTCTGGCATGGCTTCGATCATTTCTGGTTTGCGGCGATCATGGTGCTGGCGGTGCCCGGCCTGCTCGCCTTCGTCTTCGGCTGGTTCGCCTTCCGCAGCCGCGTCACCGGCGTCTATCTCTCCATCATCACCCAGGCGATGACCTATGCGCTGCTGCTCGCCTTTTTCCGCAACGATATGGGTTTCGGCGGCAATAACGGCCTGACTGATTTCAAGGACATTCTTGGTTTCAACGTGCAAGCCGACGCAACGCGTTCGGCGCTGTTCGCCGCCAGCGCGGTGATGCTGGCGCTCGCCGTGTTCATCACCTGGGCGATCGTCGGCTCCAAATACGGCAAGCTCCTGATGGCGGTGCGCGATGCCGAAAGCCGCACGCGCTTCCTCGGCTGGCGGGCGGAGAATGTGAAACTGTTCGCCTTCACCGTCTCGGCGGTCATGGCCGGCATTGCCGGCGCGCTCTATGTGCCGCAAGTCGGAATCATCAATCCCGGCGAGTTCGAACCGTCCAATTCGATCGAGGTGGTGATCTGGGCCGCCGTCGGCGGACGTGGCACCATTGTCGGGCCGATCATCGGAGCGCTGCTGGTCAATGCCGGCAAATCCTGGTTCACCGGCGTGCTGCCGGAATTGTGGCTGTTTGCGCTGGGCGGCCTGTTCGTTGCCGTCACCTTGCTCTTGCCAAAGGGCATCATCGGCATGTGGGACAGTTGGGGCGGCAATGCGAAGGCGTTGCGCGCGGCCTCCGCCGCTGAAGAGGCCGCCACCAAGGTTGCAATGCCGTCCGCGACCTCGAAGCGCGCTCGCTCGCCGGCGAGGAATCCGGGCGAATGGTCTTTGTCCGACCCTGAACCGCAGGCGGCGGAGTAGCGACCATGAGCAAGTCGAACACCATCCTCTATCTCGACGGCGTCTCGGTCTCCTTCGACGGTTTTCGCGCCATCAACAATTTGTCGCTGGTGCTCGACAAGGGCGAGATGCGCGCCATCATCGGCCCCAACGGCGCGGGCAAGACGACGATGATGGACATCGTCACCGGCAAGACGCGGCCCGACGAGGGCGAAGTGTTCTTCGACGGCCAGGTGGATCTCACCAGGCATGACGAGGCCGAGATCGCCATGATGGGCATAGGCCGCAAGTTCCAGAAACCGACAGTCTTCGAAAGCCACACGATCGAGGACAATCTGATGCTGGCGCTGAAGGGGCCGCGTTCGATCTTCCCGGCGCTGTTCCACCGCCGCTCTGCGGCCGAGGCGCGGCAGATCGACGACATTCTCGGCATCATCCGGCTGGGCGACAAGCGCCACGAACTGGCCGCCAATCTCAGCCACGGCCAGAAACAGTGGCTGGAGATCGGCATGCTTCTGGCGCAGGACCCGAAGCTGCTTTTGGTCGACGAGCCGGTCGCGGGCATGACCGATGCCGAAACCGAGGAGACGGCGCGGCTGCTCAGGGACATTGCGCGCGACCATTCCGTCATCGTCGTCGAGCACGACATGCATTTCGTGCGCGAACTCGGCGTCAAGGTCACCTGCCTGCACGAGGGCTCGGTGCTGTCGGAAGGCACACTCGATTTCGTCTCGGCCGACGAGCGCGTCGTCGAAGTCTATCTGGGGAGATGACCATGGTCTGGCGGGTGCAGTTTCATCGCTTTGATCTGTCGTTTCTCCGGTTCTGGAGAAGGCGCTGACATGCTCGAAGTTTCCAACGCCACGCTGCATTACGGCGCCGCCCAGGCGCTGCGGGGCGTTTCGCTGAAGGCGGGCGCCGGCAAGATCACTTGCGTGCTCGGCCGCAACGGCGTCGGCAAGACCAGTTTGATGAGATCGATCGTCGGCCACCACCGGCTGACGAGCGGAAGCGTTGCCTTCGAGGGGAAGGCGCTCGACCGGAGCGCGGCGTATGACCGCGCCCGGTCGGGCATCGCATTCGTGCCGCAGGGCAGGGAGATCTTTCCCCTGCTCACGGTGCGCGAAAACCTGGAATCGGGTTTTGCGCCGTTGAAGCGTGCCGACCGCAATGTGCCGGCGCATGTCTTCGAGCTGTTTCCAGTGCTGAAGCAGATGCTCGGCCGCCGTGGCGGTGATCTTTCGGGCGGTCAGCAACAGCAACTCGCCATCGGCAGGGCGCTGGTGATGCGGCCGAAGCTGCTGGTGCTGGATGAGCCCACCGAGGGCATCCAGCCATCGATCATCAAGGACATCGGCCGCGCCATCCGCTATTTGCGCGACCAGGCCGGTATCGCGGTGCTGCTGGTCGAACAATATCTCGACTTCTGCCGCGAGCTTGCCGACGAGGTCAATATCATGGACCGGGGCCAGATCGTCCATACTGGACCGGCGGAAGATTTAGACCGGGCTGATGTGCGAAAGTTTCTTACCGTCTAGAATCGGTGCTGGACTTCAGCTGACGATCCAAAGTCCTTGGCAAGTCGAATATTTCTTTCATCCAGCGATCCTCGTCTCTGGCGCGCCAGAGGCGGCATGCTAGTCTTTTTGTTGGCTTTGTGAGTCGGCCGCTTCCGTATCAGTCTGGTTATCGCAGATCGAGGGCGCGGCGAAGGCCGGCAAGTTCCACGCAAGCAAGGCTTCCTAGCTTCTCTCCTGCGATCTTTGTCGTTCAAACGCGTTTGGGCACACAGGCTAAGGGACAGCCATGGAACGTTTCGTCGAGGACTACCAGAAGCGGCGGCTTACCGAACGGGTCGATATCATCGCGGCCATCAACATTTTGAGGTCACAGGGCTGCGAATATGACGACCTGATCGAGGAGATCACCAAGGTGTTCTACGTCGACCTCGATACTTTCAATGAAATCGTGATGGCGGCATAGAGCCGCTTTCGCCCATCCAATAGAGTCGCCTTCGCCCATCCAATAGTCACAGCTCGGCATTGATAAGCGCGGTCAGCTCGCGCGCCGGAACGCAGAGGCGGTGACGCGGTTGCGGCCGCCGCGCTTGGCGTCGTAAAGCGCCTTGTCGGCGGCGCTGAGCACCTTGTCGAAGCTGAGCCCCTCTTTGCTGCCGAATGCAAAACCGGCACTGACCGTGCATCTCAGGGAGCCGGTTTCGGTCTCTATCTGGCGTGTCGCGAAGGCGGTTCGGATGCGCTCCGCCGCGCCCTCGACCGTTTCCGGCAAGGTGCGCTTCAACACCAGCGCGAATTCCTCGCCGCCCATGCGCGCGGCAACGTCGGTCTGGCGAAGATTGCCGGCGAGTTCGCTCGCAAATACCTTCAGCACCTCGTCGCCGGCCGCGTGGCCGAACTCGTCGTTGATGGCTTTGAAATTGTCGAGATCGAAGACGACCACGGCGGTAAAGGCACCGACCGGGAGATGGCCATGCATGTCGAACAGTGCGCGCCGGTTGAGCAGGCCGGTCAAGGGATCGGTGAGCGCGTTGCGGCGGTGGTGTCTCGCCAGGCGCCCCTGATTGAGCGCAAGGGACAGGGCGCCAATGCCCGTCATACTGGCGATGACGACAATGAGGCTCAGTTCCTCGGCCCAGTTGCTTGGTGCATGGCCGAGAACCAGCTTGCCGTCCCATGCCAGGACCGCCGCGCACAGCATGAAGGAAACGGCGGTGGCCGAGTAGAGCGTGGTGATGCCGACCGTCAGGGCAGGGGCTTCGTCGCGGCCGCGCCAGTATTCGAATGCCGTCGCGAACAGGAGCAAGGCGGCGAACAGGTTCTCGAACATGAAGCCAAGGCCATCATAGCCCAGAGCCATGGTGGGCAGCGTCACTGCCAGTGAAACACAGCCCAACAATGCTCGCGGCAGCGGCGAGCCGCCGGTTCTGAACTGGTAGGCCGCACCCAGCATGGTTGAGAAACCGAGCAGCAACAGGGCAAGGGTGGCGATGCCGAGCAAGTGCCCGGGCATGTCGATATAGGCGTCATAGACAAAGATATCGCCGACCACGAATACCAGGCTGATCGCCCATGTCAGCAGGAACCGTTCCGTGCGGGCGGTCAGCCACATGCCGAACAATGTCAGGCTCAGGCAAGCAGCGGAGAAACCGACAGCCAGCAGAAGTGAAGTGTAGTCGAGCGACATGCCCCTCTTTCCCTGCCGGCGGCGGCTCCAGCTCTGCAGCTTGGCGTCGCCGCATACATGCAGCAAGGAAGTGTCGATAAGGTTACGATCGTGGCGAAGATGCCCGGGAATAGGCGCTTTGCTACGCGCAAAACGCATAGATGATGCACTTACAGCATGTAGCCGAACAACAACGAATGCTTGTCAGCCGGCTATGCGCTTCATCAGCGCCATCGCCCCGAACGGTGCGCGCACTTTGCCCTCGGTGATGAAGTAGACGAACACGTCGCGCGGCTGAACAGGCGCGTCGGTGGCGAGATCGGCGCGTCGCAAATCGGCCGGCTGCTTGCCTTCAGCCCATGTCTTTGCCCGCGCCGCCCACTCGTCGAGCCCCTTCGGCGTGTAGCAATCGGGATTGTCGTCCGATCCGGTCTGCAGTCGTGCGTAGACGAAGTCGCCGGTGACGTCGGCGATATCAGGATATTTGGCATGGTCGGCATAGACGATCGCCGCCTTGTATTTGCGGGCAAGTGCCGCGAATTCCGGCACGATGAAACTGTCGTTGCGGACTTCCAGCGCATGGCGCAGCGCGACACCGTCCTGTTTCTCCGGCAGCAGTTTCAAAAAAGCTTCGAAATCGTCCGGATCGAACTTTTTCGTCGGCGCGAACTGCCACAGGATCGGGCCGAGCTTGTCGCCGAGCGCGGCAACGCCGGAGCCGAGGAAGCGCATCATCGATTCACCGGCCTCGCCCAGCACGCGGCGGTTGGTGACGAAGCGGTTGCCCTTCAGCGAATAGACGAAACCGTCCGGCGCCTCGCTTGCCCATTTGACGAAGGTCGGCTCCTTGAAGCTGGAATAGTAGGTGCCGTTGACCTCGATGCTCGGCACCTGCCGGCTGGCGTAGTGCAGTTGCTTGGCCTTCGACAATTTGTCCGGATAGAAGGACGTATCCCAGGGCTCGAAGGTCCAGCCGCCCATGCCGGAGCGGATTGTTCCCGATTTGCTCATTATCGTCCTCCCGAGTGCGGTGTCCGGCCAAATTCAGAAGTCTGGCCGCGTTCAGAAAATCAGGCCGTCGTGGTCTCGTCGACCGGCTTTGCCATGTCGACAAGCACCCATCCTGGCCGGTAGGGGTTGGGCCGGCGACCCGTTTCGCGATAGCCGTAAGCGAGATAGAGCGCGATGTTCCGCTCCATTTTCGCATTGGTGTAGAGCCGTATCTCCGGCAGGCGCCACTGGCGCGTCTGCTCGTCGGCGTGTTTTAGCAATGCGATACCGAACCCCTTGCCCTGGAAGGCGGGCGACACCGCGATGGAGAAGATCATGGCGTGATCCGCATGCCGCTCCAGTGTGAGCACTCCGGCAGGTTCGCCGTCGCTCTCCAGCAGCCAGACCTCGGCGTTCGCGATGCGCGGCGCGTAGTCTTCGGTCACCGGGATCGGCGGCGCGTCGAGCATGGCGTTGTAGGGGGCGTAGGCGGCTTGCGTCAGCGAAACGACTGTTTGGATATCACCGGCAAGCGCTCTTCTGATTGTCATCCAAACACTCTCCAGGCGCCAACCGGTCCGCTGATCACTCCGCCGCTTCGCGCTTGCCTCCGGGGCGCCGCTCCAGCAGTTCTTTGAGGAACTGCCCGGTGTAGCTGCGCTTCTCGCGCACGATCGCTTCCGGTGTGCCCTGGGCAACCAGTTCGCCGCCGCCGTCGCCGCCTTCGGGGCCGAGGTCGAGCACCCAGTCGGCGGTTTTGATCACTTCGAGATTGTGCTCGATGACCACCACCGTGTTGCCCTGGTCAACCAGCTCGTGCAGCACTTCCAAGAGTTTGGCGACGTCGTGGAAATGCAGGCCGGTGGTCGGCTCGTCGAGAATGTAGAGCGTCTTGCCTGTCGCCTTGCGCGACAGTTCCTTGGCGAGCTTGATGCGCTGCGCCTCGCCGCCGGACAACGTCGTCGCCTGCTGGCCGATATGGATGTAGCCGAGGCCGACCTGCTTCAGCGTATCGAGCTTGTCGCGCACGCCCGGCACGGCGGCGAAGAAGTCGACGCCTTCCTCGACGGTCATGTCGAGCACGTCGGCGATCGACTTGCCCTTGAACAGGACGTCGAGCGTCTCCCTGTTGTAGCGCTTGCCGTGGCAGACGTCGCAGGTGACGTAGACGTCAGGCAAAAAGTGCATCTCGATCTTGATGACGCCGTCGCCCTGGCAGGCCTCGCAGCGGCCACCCTTGACGTTGAACGAGAAGCGTCCCGGCTGGTAGCCGCGCGCCTTGGCCTCGGGCAGGCCGGCGAACCAGTCGCGGATCGGCGTGAAGGCGCCGGTATAGGTGGCGGGGTTCGAACGCGGGGTCCGTCCAATGGGCGACTGGTCGATGTCGATGACCTTGTCGAGGAATTCCAGGCCCTCGATGCGGTCATGCTCGGCCGGATGCTCGCGCGAGCCCATGATGCGGCGCGAGGCTGCCTTGAACAGCGTCTCGATCAGGAAGGTCGACTTGCCGCCGCCCGATACGCCGGTGACGGCGGTGAAGGTGCCGAGCGGGATTTCGGCAGTGACGTTCTTCAGATTGTTGCCGCGCGCGCCGACGATTTTCAGGCGCCGGTTCTTTTTCGCCTCGCGCCGGACCCCGGGGGTGGCTACTTCAAGCGCGCCCGACAGGTATTTGCCGGTGATCGAGTTGGGATTGGCCATCACTTGCTGCGGCGTGCCCTGGGCGATGATCTCGCCGCCATGGATGCCGGCGGCCGGACCCATGTCGACGACATAGTCGGCATGCAGGATGGCATCCTCGTCATGTTCGACGACGATGACAGTGTTGCCGATGTCGCGAAGGTGCTTGAGCGTATCGAGCAGGCGCGTGTTGTCGCGCTGGTGCAGGCCGATCGACGGCTCGTCCAGCACGTAAAGCACGCCGGTGAGCCCCGAGCCGATCTGCGACGCTAAGCGGATGCGCTGGCTCTCGCCGCCCGACAGCGTGCCCGAATTGCGCGACAATGTCAGATAATCGAGCCCGACATCGTTGAGGAAGCGCAGCCGCTCGCGGATTTCCTTCAGCACGCGCACAGCGATCTCGTTCTGCTTGTCGTTGAGCTGCGCAGGCAGGTCGGTGAACCATTTGTCGGCGTTGCGGATCGACTGTTCCGTGACTTCGCCGATGTGCTTGCCGCCGATCTTAACCGCCAGCGCTTCCGGCTTCAGCCGATAACCTTTGCAGACGGGGCAGGGCGTCGCCGACATGAAGCGCTCGATCTCCTCGCGCATCCAGGCGGATTCGGTTTCCTTCCAGCGCCGTTCGAGATTGGGGATGACGCCTTCGAAGGTCTTGGTCGTCTTGTAGGAGCGCAGGCCGTCATCATACTGGAAGGTGACTTCACGCTCGCCGGTGCCGCGCAGGATCGCGTCCTGGGCCTCGCCGCTCAAATCCTTGAACTTGTCGCCGAGCTTGAAGCCGTAGGCCTTGCCTAAGGCCTCGAGCGTCTGCACGTAATAGGGCGAGGTCGACTTCGCCCATGGGCTGACGGCGCCGTCGCGCAGCGACACGTTTTCGTCGGGCACGACGAGATTGGGGTCGATGGCGCGCTGGCTGCCGAGACCGTCGCAGGTCGGGCAGGCGCCGAACGGGTTGTTGAACGAGAACAGCCGCGGCTCGATTTCGGGAATGGTGAAGCCGGACACTGGGCAGGCGAATTTTTCCGAGAACAGGATGCGCTCATGCGTCTCGTTCTTCGATTTGTTGACCGAATCCTCGCCGGTCTGGCTGGAATCGAGCGGCCTGTCGGCGAACTCGGCCACCGCCAGCCCCTCGGCGAGCTTCAGCGCCGTCTCGATGGAGTCGGCAAGACGCGTGGCCAGATCGCCGCGTACGACGATACGGTCGACGACGACGTCGATGTCGTGCTTGTATTTCTTATCGAGCGTCGGAACATCGGATATCTCATAGAAGACACCGTCGACCTTGACGCGCTGAAAACCCTTCTTCTGCAGCTCCAGCAGTTCCTTGCGGTACTCGCCCTTGCGGCCGCGCACGATCGGCGCCAGCAGGAACAGGCGCGTGCCTTCCTCCAGCGCCAGCACCCGGTCGACCATCTGGCTGACCGTCTGGCTCTCGATCGGCAGGCCGGTGGCCGGCGAATAAGGTACGCCGACACGCGCGAACAGCAGGCGCATATAGTCGTAGATCTCGGTGACGGTGCCGACCGTCGAGCGCGGGTTCTTCGAGGTAGTCTTCTGCTCGATCGAGATGGCAGGCGACAGGCCGTCGATCTGGTCGACGTCGGGCTTCTGCATCATCTCGAGGAATTGCCGGGCATAGGCCGACAGGCTCTCGACATAGCGGCGCTGGCCTTCGGCATAGATGGTGTCGAAGGCCAGCGACGATTTGCCGGAACCAGACAGGCCGGTCATGACGATCAGGCTGTCACGCGGCAGGTCGAGATCGACATTCTTCAGATTGTGTTCGCGCGCCCCGCGAATGGAAAGGAATTTATGGTCGGCCATCGCCGGTCGCCGCCTCAGATCTGGAATTCGTGGGATTGGCGGGATTGTCCCAGCCATCCCCTATGTAGGTGTTTTTGCCGCCACGTCGAGAGACGCCACAATTCCCGACAGAAGTCGTTTAACCGTCTTTCTCGCGAAGGGGCAAGCAGAAAGAACAAAGGCCGAACACGCTCCTGACAAAGCTGTGTAGAAACCTGACCTGTACGTAACCTCCCGGCGATCACAATTTTCCGTAACCGGCTATTGAAGGTTGACGTGGCCGGCTCACGGGGGCAGTCTCCCGGGGTCAGCGAAGCCGGCCGTCTTTCGATGGCCTCGCCGCCCCAAGGCGGCCTGCGAGACGCCGCAGGCATTTGCGATTTGCGCTTCGCTACGACAATGTCGCAACGGACACAGGAGCGGAGCATGACGCCACCGGACAGTCCCCAAGGGCTCCACACCTCGTTGGAGCCGCGGCAGGCATAAGTGTCAGGGTTTAGCGTTTGCGCCACCCGACAAACCGTGACTTGCCGTATCCCCAAAATCAGAGACCGCTAGTCGGATCGTCGGCTGACGCCGCGTAGCATCCGAAATCAAACGCCGGCAGTACACTCCCGGCAAAATTTGGATTTGAGATCCAGAAAAGCCCCGTCCGTTTGCCTAGGGCACGGCGGGGCTGTTCTTTTGACGACATGGCTGCACCGGCCCCAGCGGAGGGCTGCTCACCTCGGCGGCTTAAACCCGCCCGTGGCCATATCGACCGTGATGGTGCCGGAAATCCTGACATCGGTATCGCCGATTTTGAACGTGCCGTTGCCGTTGCTGGGGAACGCATCGTCGGGTTCCGGCCGGGGACCCGGCTTGGCGATGCGATAATCACCGTTCACACCGGGCAGTGCGCGTTTCTGTGCCTGCGGTGCGCTGTCGCCGGCGAGGGCCATACCGCTCGCAAGGCTGGCAAAAGTGAGCACCGCTGCGACCATGAGGCGATGCGACGTCCTGGGCGAATGAGTGTCGATCATCCCGGGATTATAGGGACCAGCCGCTCCCGGAACCAGAGCGGTGTCGTCAAATCATCGACAGCGGGCAGAAATCCGAGCTGGTTCACGCCGCCTTTTTGCGCGTGTCGAAGACATGGTCGACAATGCCCCATGCCTGGGCCTCGCGGGCGGTCATGAAATGGTCGCGGTCGAGCGTGCGTTCGACCTCCTCATAGCTGCGGCCGCAATGCTGGGCGTAGAGTTCGGCCATATGGCGTTTGGTCTTGCCGATCCGCTCGGCATGGCGCTGGATGTCGGAAGCCTGGCCCTGGAAGCCGCCCAGCGGCTGATGCAGCAGAATGGTGGCGTTGGGCAGCGCGATGCGGCGCCCCGGCGTGCCCGCCATCAGCAGGAACGAACCCATCGAGGCGGCAAACCCCATGCACACGGTCGATACCGGGCAACTGACATACTGCATCGTGTCGTAGATGGCGAACCCGCTGGTCACCACGCCGCCCGGCGAGTTGATGTAGAGCGATATCTCCTTGTCGGGATTGTCCGACTCCAATGACAAAAGCTGCGCGCAGACCAGCGCCGAGACGTCGTCGTTGATCTCGCCATTGATGAAGATGATCCGCTCGCGCAGCAGCCGCGAGAAAATGTCGAAGGCGCGTTCGCCGCGGCTCGATTGCTCGATCACCATCGGCACCAGACTGGCAAGACCGCTCATTTTTCCTCTCCGATTTCCGTGTTCAGGCTGCAAGCAGCAGGGTGTTCGGTATGTTCGCGGCGACAGGCTTTGCGCGCCCGTCCAATCCAAGCGAGAGCCGGCAGCCGGCGCCCGCCGTGGCGACGGCGGGCATCGCTTTCCCTGCAAAACCGTCATGGACGATGCGCAGATGCGTGCCGCCGGAAACGGTGCGGGCGAGTGTGAAGGTAACGACACTGTCGAGCGGATCCCCGGCGTCGCCCGGCTGCTCTCGCCAGGAATAGCGCAGCAGGCGCTCCGGCTCGGCGTCGAGGATTTCGCATTCGATGGCAGCTTCGGTCCCGGCGAAGGCAAAACGATTGCCGATTTCCGGCCTGATGTCGTTCGGCATCATCCATGCGGCGAGCAATTCCGGCACGGTCAGCGCCCGCCACACTTTTTCCGGCGGTTCGGCAAGGTCGTATTCGAACTCGAGCACATCCGGGGAGGCTTCGCCCTGGGTCTTGGCGTTCATCGATCCCAAATCCTTCATTGATCCATGTCCTTCAAAACCGTCTTGAGCCTTTCGATGCGCTCCGGCCAGAAGGTCCGGTAGCGTTCGATCCAGGAGAGCAAGGGGGCGAGCCCCTGCGGATCGGCACGATAGTAGGCGTTGCGTCCGGCCCGCCGCTCGACCACGAGGCCGGCGCCGCGCAGCACCGCCAGATGCTGCGACACTGCCGGCTGCGACACCGTCAGGCCGCTGCGCAATTCGGACACGCTCATTTCAGCTGCGGCGAGGCGCTCGAAGACGGCGCGGCGCGTCGGGTCAGCCAAAGCGCGGAAAATCTCTGCTTCGATCATGACAAAAGCATAAGTCGATACTTATTGATTTGGCAAGCGCTGTTTTGAAACCCATATGTCAGGCTCAGGCACTGTTGCCATTCCTTGACAATCAGCGGCAGTGCATATAGGAACGAAAAGGGAACAAAAACCTTGTGGGAAAAGCCAGCCTTAGCAGGCGGCTGACGTCCGCAGCCTGTAAGGTGCTGCGACAAAAATTTGTTTCGGATGAGCGCGGAGAAAAATCATGGCGGGTAGCGTCAATAAGGTCATTCTGGTCGGCAATCTCGGCGCGGACCCTGAAATCCGCCGCCTGAACTCTGGCGAGCCGGTCGTCAACATCCGTATCGCCACGTCGGAAAGCTGGCGCGACAAGAATTCCGGCGAGCGCAAGGAAAAGACCGAGTGGCACAATGTCGTCATCTTCAATGAGGGCATCGCCAAGGTGGCCGAGCAGTATCTGAAGAAGGGCATGAAGGTCTATGTCGAGGGCCAGCTGCAGACGCGCAAATGGCAGGACCAGACCGGCGCCGACAAGTACACGACGGAAGTCGTGCTGCAGCGATTCCGTGGGGAACTGCAGATGCTCGACGGGCGCCAGGGTGAGGGCGGCCAGGTCGGCGGTTATTCCGGCGGCGGCAGCAGCCGCGGTTCCGATTTCGGCCAGTCCAGCCCGAACGAAAGCTTCAACCGTGGCGGCGGCGCCCCCAGGGGCGGCGGTGGCGGCGGTTCGTCGCGCGAACTGGACGACGAGATCCCGTTCTGATCGAAAGCAACATCAGACGGCTGACGTCGCGTGATCGATGCCCCGAGGGTCCTGCATGGACTTTCGGGGTTTTGCATTGTTGATTTGGCCTGATAGCAGGCGCGGCCAAAGGACTGAAAGGACAAAGCGGTGAAGGCACGGATAAAATGGGTCGAAGAGCGCACCTTCGTCGGCGAGTCCGGCAGCGGCCACAAGCTGGTGCTGGGAACGGCACCCGGCCCTGAAGGCAAGACGCCGGGCCCGAGCCCGATGGAACTGGTGCTGATCGGCACCGGCGGCTGCTCGGCCTATGATGTCGTGCATATACTGGAAAAGGGTCGCGAGGCGGTTGAGGACTGCGTCGTCGAACTCGACGCCGATCGCGCCGAGACCGACCCGAAGGTGTTCACCCGCATCCACATGCATTTCATCGTCAAGGGCCGCGCGCTGTCGCCCGACAAGGTTCAGCGGGCGATCAATCTTTCGATCGAAAAATACTGCTCGGCCTCCGCCATGATGGCCAAGACGGCCACGATCACGCATGATTTCGAAGTCGTCGACACCACCGCAAAGTAGGGCAGTAGGGCAGTAGGGCAGTAGGGCAGTAGGGCAGTAGGGCAGTAGGGCAGTAGGGCAGTAGGGCAGTAGGGCAGTAGGGACTGCCGTTCACCCCGCCATCAGCGCCTTGATGCCGTCGGCCACGAATTGCACGGCCAGTGCGGCCAGGATGACGCCGAGCAGGCGGGTCAGGATCGAGCGGCCGGTCTGGCCGAGGATGCGGTCGATGCGTTCCGACAGCACGAACACCAGATAGGTGATGGCGAGGCAGACGAGGATGATGCCGACAAGTGCTGCCTGCGCGGCAAAGCCCTGAAACGAGCCGGAGAGCAGCACCGTCGCCGAAATCGCGCCGGGGCCGGCGATCAGCGGGATCGCCAGCGGGAAGGCGGCGATGTTGTGGATCATGTCCTTGGTGATGGCGACGTCGCCGATCTTCTCCTTGCGGTCCTGTCGCCGCTCGAAGACCATCTCGAAGGCGATGAAGAACAGCAGGAAACCGCCGGCGACGCGGAAGGCCGGCAGCGTGATGCCGAACACCGACAGGATCGAGGCGCCGGCCACCGCGAACAGCGCCATCACCAGGAAGCCGATGACCGAGGCGCGGACCGACACCTGCTGGCGCTCCTCGCGGTTCATGCCGCGCGTCACGGCGAGGAACAGTGGCGCCAGGCCGGGCGGATCGATGGTCACGAGAATGGTGACGAAGGCATTGAACAGGCTGTCGAAACTCGGCATCGCTGACCCTCCCGCCGGGCCGAGCCCGTACCATGCCATTGGTAGAGCAAAGCCTGGTCGGTGGAAACTGTCAGGACCGCGAAACCACGGCTCTCGACGGGTCAGCCGGCAGCGCCGCAATAGGCCTCGAGGCGATAACCATCCGGGTCGATAACAAAGGCGGCGTAATAATTGTCGCCGTAGTCGGCGCGCGGGCCCGGCGCGCCATTGTCGCTGCCGTCTTCGCGCAAGGCAGCGGCATGGAAGGCATCGACGCTGTCGCGTGTCGGCGCGGCGAAGCAGAAATGCAGGCCTGATTTTTCGTTCGCCGGAACCGGCCGCGCTGCCTCGTTGACCCATAGCGCGACGCTTTCGGCGCCATAGCCGAGCGAACCCGGTGACTGGCTGAGGCAGGTGTAGCCGAGCGGCTTCAGCGCTGCGTCATAGAAGCGCTTGGAGGTGTTGGCGTCGCGAACACCGATCGAGATATGATCGAACATCGTTTTCTCCATTGTTACAAAGTGTTGCTGGTTCAGGCTGTTGCGACGCGCCGCGCCAGGAACTCAACCTCCAGCCGCCATGTCGCGCCATTGTCGTGCGAGCGCTCGCCGCGCCAGCGGAAGGAATTTTCGGTGATCCGCGAAAAGCTCCAGCGCACCGAGGAACCGGTGCCGTCGGCGCCGACCTGCACGATCGCGTCGCCCTCGGCCCGGCCGAGCTGGCGGCTGAAATACTGATTGCGCGGATCGCTCCAGAAAATGTGCCAGGCGTCTGCGCCGGGATCATGGACCCGCAGCGTCGTGCCGTAGAACGTCCACTTGCCCAGGGAAGGCTGGGAACCGGTGTTCCGCGCGGGCAGGATCCAGACGTCCTGGATGGCGCGGCCTTCGAGCACCCAGCCGAAATGCACCTCGCCACGTCCGGTCAGCACGGTGCCATCCTCGAGGTGGCGTGAGGCATCGAAAGTCCAGGCGCCGACGAAGCGGCCATAAAGGTTCAGTTCTTCGGCGAGCCCGTCGATTGGTCCGGGACTGTGCAGGGCTTCGGCAAAGGGGTCGAACATGGCTGCGGCCTCTTTCTGTCAGGAGACCGGGAGGAATAGGCGCTGACGGGGTTCTGGGCTTGGGAAAAATTGCTATATTTCGGCCATGACAGCGACGACCCGCACTCTCGCATCCGGACCCGGCTGGCACGTGGCGGATGTGATCTGCACGGCCGGCGCGGGCGACCGGCCGTTCGAGGAAGCCCATCAGGATTTCTGTGTTGCAGCGGTCACCGGCGGCACGTTCCGCTACCGCGCGCAGCAAGGCACCGCCATGCTGGCGCCAGGCGCGCTGCTGCTCGGCAATTCCGGCACATGCTATGAATGCGGACACGAACACGGCAGCGGCGACCGCTGTCTCTCGTTCCATTTCAAGCCTGCCTACATGGAACGGATTGTCGCCGGTTTGCCGGGCGCGAGCACGCTTACCTTCGATGCGCCGCGCCTGCCGCCTTTGCCGGCCTTGGCGCCGCTGCTGGCCGAGGCGGAAGCCGCGCGGGAGACGGGCGACAGCGAGGCATTCGAGGAACTCGGTGTGCGCATCGCTGCTGCGGCTGTGGCCACGATTTCCGGCGCTACGTCCATCAGGCGCGGACCAAGCCGTCGCGATCAGAAACGGGTGGCCGAAGCCGTGCGGCGGATCGAACTGGATGCCGACGGGCCGGTTTCGCTGTCTGCGCTGGCGGAAGAGACGGCGACCAGCCCGTATCATTTCCTGCGTATTTTCCGGCAGGTTGCCGGCATGACGCCCTACCAGTTCCTGCTCAAGATCCGTCTCCACCGTGCGGCATTGCGACTGCGCCTGTCGGATGATGCGATCTCGGCGATCGCCTTCGACGCCGGCTTCAACGACCTGTCGACGTTCAATCGCCGGTTTCGACGCATCATGGGCGAGACGCCAAGCGATTATCGAGCCCGTCAGTCAAACGGCATCGCGCCTCGGCCGAAGCAGGCTCAATCCGAGGTCGGGCCGCACCAGCCCGGCAGATAGTCCGCGTCCTTGCCCTTGGCCAGGCTAAGTGCCTCTTTCATCGCCTTGTCGAAGTTCTTCGCAACCGCGTTGCGATCGATGCGCCGACGAAGGAAATCCGCCCAGATGAATTCGCTGAACGGCGTCGTGTCCTTGGCAAAGCCGCCCATCCGGCGCAGTTCGCCCGCCATGCTCCGGTAAGGATCGTCGATCAGCTCGCCGATTGTCTTCGGAATGGCCGAGTAATCGCGGCGCCGGCCGCTCTCATCGAACGGGTGCATCCAGCCTCTGTTATCGAGCACGAAAAGAAACGTGTCCTTGTCGAGCGCGGACAGGTCGCTAATCACGGCCACAAGCACGTCCTTGACGCCTTCCTCGAGCAGGGCGCGGGCGAGGTGATGGTGATCGGTGACGTAGTTGCGATTTTTGGGACCCAATACGACCGGCACCATGTGTTTGCCGAGAAAAGCGCCGGTCTTCTTCTTGGCGTCCTGCTCCCGGATCATCTGGCGCTTCAACGCAACTTCTCTCATGCCGACCGTTATCTGCGTCGGCCTCAGTTCCTCGACGGGAACCGGCGTCACAATTGGTTCTCGCGGGTCGATCATGACACTCCATCCTGTCCTTGCTGCTGCTGTTTTCCCGGACCAAGTGATTTGATCGCCGCGTCGACGCTGTGGAATATGCGCTGCGGGCCGACCATTTCAGCAATGCCGAACCGCGCCAGCGCTGCCTGGGCGCGCAGCGATTCCAGCCGCGCTATGGCAAAGACCGCGCCCGCCTTGCGGCAATGAAGGATGGTGTCAATCAGGGCCTGCGCGGCGGTGTAGTCGATCTCGACGATGTTGCTGGCCTCCAGCACGACCAGTTTCACGGCTTCGTCCCTGGCATCGACAAGGTCGCAAACGCCGCGCTTGAAGCGATCGGCATTGACGAAGGACAGTGGCGCCTGGAAGGCCGCGACCAGCACGCCCGGGAGTTGTTCGCCAGCGCTGGGCTTGGCCGGAGGCCACCAGACGGACGTGCCCGGCACCTGTTCGAGTTCGATCGGCTCCGTGCGCGTCGCGCTCCATATGCCATGCAGCAGCGACAGGCCGATGCCCACCGCCACGCCGGTTGCGATCGGCAACACCACGATTGCCGCCATGGTGACCAGGATCAACACGAATTCGACCGGCGCCTGCCGATAGACGCTGGCGAACACCTTCCAGCGCAATATGTGCTGGGCAACGAACATCAGGACGCCGGCAAGGGCGGCGTGCGGAACATTGGCGAGCAGACCGCCGCCAAAGGCACCGAGCGCCAGCACGATGGCCGCGGCAATGAGGCCGGACAGTTGCGAGCGGCCACCCGACTGGGCGACGATGGCCGTGCGCGGCGGGCTGGCATTGACGGCAAAGGCGCCGAACAGGCCCGACAAAATGCCGCCGGCGCCGACGCCGATGAAATCGCGGTTGACGTCGGGTGCGTCGTCCTGCTGCGAGGCAAAGGACCGCGAGGTGGCGGCCGTCTGCACCATGACGACAATGGCGATCAGCAGCGCCAGTGGCACCAGCGCCTGGATATCGTCGAGGCTGGCCTCCGGCAGGTCGGCTCGCGGCAGGCCGTTTGGCAAGGCGCCTAGCACCTCGACGCCGCGATCCCCGAGGCCGAAGACGACGACCGCAAGCGTGGCAAGCACCATGCCGATCAAGGCGCCGGGGATGCGGGCGCTGATCCGTTCCGAACAGAACACGATGGCGAACACGCCGAGGCCGAGCCCTAGGCTCCAGGGATTGGTGAGATGGAGATTGCCGCCGATCTCGCCGATACGCCGCAACGTTTCTCCACTCTCGGCCGGCAGGCCAAGCAGCCCCGGCATCTGCGAGACGATGATATGGACGGCGATGCCCGCCAGAAACCCTGTGGTGACCGGCACGGACAGGAGATCGGCGATCCAGCCGAGGCGAAAGACGCCGCTCAAGGTTACGATCAGCCCGACCATCAACGCCAGCATGGCTGCCAGTGCCAGATAATGCGGCGAGCCGGATGTGGCGAGCAGCGCCAGGCTGCCGGCGAACAGCGGCGTGATGGTCGAATCCGCGCCAACCGAGAGGTGACGATTGGCGCCGAACAGGGCAAACGCCACCGAACCTGCGACAAAAGCGAAAAAACCAATCTCGGGAGCAAAACCTCCGAGCCGGGCCGTTGCCATCTGCTCGGGAATGGCGATCGCGGCCAATGTCAGGCCGGCGATCAGATCACCATTGAGATCCCGGAACTGCCAGCCGCTCAGCGCCTGCAAAGGCAGCCGCCGGCGCCAATTCATGGCGCTTGCGGCTTTCGCTTGGGAAAGTTGGTCCATTGCCGGCTTTTGCCTTGTGGCGGCGAAAAGCGTCATGGCCATATCGTCGCAATCAGCGGTATCCTTTTGAAATTACCACCAAAAATGACACTGGAAAAGTGCCGCGAACATTGGAGTTTCGGCCTTGCTTCCTATATAAGCGGTCAGTGATTCCTGATTAGATTGTGATCCGATTTGACCGACCAAAAGACACCGCGCGGCGCCGACGGCGGCCCCACCGGCATCGAGCCGATCTCCATCATCGAGGAGATGCAGAGCTCCTATCTTTCTTACGCCATGAGCGTGATCGTCAGCCGTGCGCTGCCGGATGTGCGCGACGGCCTGAAGCCCGTGCATCGCCGCATTCTCTATGCGGCACATGAGAGCGGCTACCACTGGAACCGCAAATATGTGAAGTCGGCCCGCCCGGTCGCCGACGTGATGGGTAAATACCATCCGCATGGCGACGCCTCGATCTATGACGCCTTGGTGCGCATGGCGCAGGACTGGTCGCTGCGCGTGCCGCTGATCGACGGGCAGGGCAATTTCGGCTCGATCGACGGCGACCCGCCGGCGGCGATGCGCTACACCGAATCGCGGCTGACCAAGGTCGCGCATGAGCTGCTGGAGGACATCGACAAGGACACCGTCGATTTCCAGGAGACTTATGATGCCTCGGACACCGAACCGAAGGTTCTGCCGGCGCGCTTTCCCAATCTGCTGGTCAACGGCTCCGGCGGCATCGCCGTCGGCATGGCCACCAACATCCCGCCGCACAATCTGGGCGAAGTCTGCAACGGTGCCATCGCCATCATCGACAATCCGGCGATCGACCTGCCGGCGCTGATGGAGATCATTCCTGGGCCCGATTTCCCGACCGGCGGCATCGTGCTTGGCCGCTCCGGCATCTACAGCGCCTATTCGACGGGCCGTGGCTCGATCGTCATGCGCGGCAAGGTCAACATCGAACAGCGCGGCAATGACCGTGAATCGATCATCATCACCGAGGTTCCCTACCAGGTGAACAAGGCCTCGATGATCGAGAAGATGGCCGAGCTGGTGCGCGACAAGCGCATCGAAGGCATTTCCGACATCCGCGATGAAAGCGACCGCCAGGGTTATCGCGTCGTCATCGAGCTGAAGCGCGACGCCGTCGCCGACGTCATCCTCAACCAGCTTTACCGCTTCACGCCGCTGCAGACCTCGTTCGGCGCCAATATGGTGGCGCTGAATGGCGGCAAGCCAGAACTGCTGACGCTGACCGACATGCTGAAGGCGTTCGTCTCCTTCCGCGAAGAGGTCATCACAAGACGGACGAAATTCTTGCTGCGCAAGGCGCGCGACCGCGCCCATGTGTTGGTCGGCCTTGCCATCGCCGTCGCCAATATCGACGAGGTCATCAAGCTGATCCGCACCGCGCCGGATCCGCAGACGGCGCGCGAGCAGTTGATGGAACGGCGTTGGCCCGCGGGTGATGTCGAGTCGCTGATCCTTTTGATCGACGATCCGCGCCATCGCATCAACGAGGACGGCACCTACAATCTGTCCGAGGAACAGGCCCGCGCCATCCTCGAACTGCGCCTGCAGCGGCTGACCGCGCTCGGCCGCGACGAGATCGCCGACGAGTTGAACACGATCGGCGCCGAAATCGTTGATTATCTGGACATTTTGTCGTCCCGGGCGCGTGTCCAGCAGATCGTCAAGGACGAGCTTGCGGCCGTGCGCGACGAGTTCGGCACGCCACGCCGCACCGAACTCACCGACGGCGGCGCGGACATGGAAGACGAGGACCTGATTCAGCGCGAGGACATGGTCGTGACGGTGAGCCATTCCGGCTACATCAAGCGCGTGCCGCTTTCGCTCTACCGGGCGCAGCGCCGCGGCGGCAAGGGCCGCTCGGGCATGTCGACCAAGGAAGAGGATTTCGTCACCCGGCTGTTCGTGGCCAACACGCACACGCCGGTGCTGTTCTTCTCTTCACGCGGCATCGTCTACAAGGAAAAGGTCTGGCGGCTGCCGATCGGCAACCCGCAGTCACGCGGCAAGGCACTGATCAACATGCTGCCGCTCGAGCAGGGCGAGCGCATCACCACCATCATGCCGCTGCCCGAGGACGAGACCAGCTGGGGCGAACTCGACGTGATGTTCGCCACCACGCGCGGCACCGTGCGCCGCAACAAGCTGTCCGATTTCGTGCAGGTCAACCGCAACGGCAAGATCGCCATGAAGCTGGAGGAGGAGGGCGACGAGATACTCGGCGTCGAAACCTGCACCGACAATGACGACGTGCTTTTGACCGCCAGTTCCGGCCAGTGCATCCGCTTCTCCGTCGGCGACGTGCGCGTCTTCCAGAGCCGCAACTCGGTCGGCGTGCGCGGCATCACCATGGCCGAGACGGACCGCATCATCTCGATGTCGGTGATCGAGAATGTGGACGCGTCGCCGGCAGAGCGTG
This sequence comes from Mesorhizobium sp. WSM4312, assembly GCF_002294875.1. NCBI lineage: Bacteria > Pseudomonadati > Pseudomonadota > Alphaproteobacteria > Hyphomicrobiales > Phyllobacteriaceae > Mesorhizobium > Mesorhizobium sp. WSM4312. The sequence continues at coordinate 85,939 of NZ_NSFU01000017.1, forward strand.
CCGCATATCTCAAGCGCGCAGCGGCCGAGCGCCGCCTTGCCGCTGGCGCCAGCGGCGAGGAGGAAGAGATTGCGCTGACCAATGAGGAGATCGGCGAGGAGGCCGAGCTTTCAGACGAACGCTATGAGTTCCTCAAGGCGCATGAGCAGTATGTGCTGACGGTGACCGAATATGGCTACGGCAAGCGTTCGTCGTCCTACGATTTCCGCCTGACTGGCCGCGGCGGCAAGGGCATCCGCGCCACCGACGTGTCGAAGACGGCTGAAATCGGCCGGCTGGTGGCGACCTTCCCGGTCGGCAACGATGATCAGATCATGCTGGTGTCGGATGGCGGCACGGTTATCCGGGTGCCGGTCAATGGCATCCGTTTCGCCAGCCGCGCCACCAAGGGCGTGACCATCTTCAATACCGCCGAGGGTGAGAAGGTGGTTTCGGTCGAGCGGATTTCCGAGCCGCAATCGGACGAGGAAAGCGAAGAGATCATCGAGGGCGGCGCTGGGTCTGCTCCAGAGGCTGATGCCGGTCCGGACAGCGGCGAGTAAATCCTGGGCCTGCTTTTGACATAGCAACGCCGGCCCAGCGGCCGGCGCGGCAGCAAGTCCAGACGGCTTAGTAGTGACGATACGGCTTGCGGGGGCCGAAACCTTCGAAGCGCTTGGTGGTTGCCTTGACGCGAATGCGTTGCGCCTCCTGATGCAGCCCGAATACGGTGGCGATCAGCATGGCGACTGTCATTGCGGTGGCGAGCATGTAGATCAGCATTTGCGTGTTCTCCTGCGCCTTACAACGGATAGATGGGATTTTGGTTTCATCTTATTAAGGTGCAACCTAGTGAACGCTGCGTGAAGGCTTCGTGATCAGCGTGTTCATCTGTCGTTCATGTGCCGGAAAAGGTTCATGGGCTCGCGCGCCGATCGGATTTGCCTTTGCGAGAGAGGCTCGCTAGAAGCACCTGCCATGACTGAACGCATCGCCCTTTACGCCGGCTCCTTCGACCCGCTGACCAACGGCCATCTCGATGTGCTGAAAGCGTCGCTGGCGGTGGCCGACATCGTCTATGCCGCGATCGGCATTCATCCGGGCAAGAAGCCGTTGTTTTCCTTCGAGGAGCGGGTGCAACTCATCGAAGCCGCCACGAAGGCCGAATTCGGCCGCGACGGCGCTCGCATCAAGGTCGTTGCCTTCGACGGGCTGGTGATCGATGCCGCCAGGAAGCAGGGCGCCTCGATCATGATCCGCGGCCTGCGCGACGGCACCGATCTCGATTACGAAATGCAGATGGCCGGCATGAACGAAACCATGGCGCCCGAGCTGCAGACGGTTTTTCTGCCCGCCAGCCCGTCCGTGCGCACCATTACCGCCACACTTGTACGCCAGATAGCCTCGATGGGCGGCGACATCCGCGCCTTCGTGCCGGCAGCTGTTGCTGGCGCGCTCACCGCAAAATTCGCGAAATAAGCCCGGAGAAAATCCTCATGCAGCTCAAAAGGCTCGCCTCGTTCCTCGTCGTGCTTGCCGGTCTTGTGACCGCCTCGGTCTCGGCCTATGCCGCCGATCCCGAAAACACCATGATCATCACGCTGAAGGACGGCGACGTGACCATCGCGTTGCGGCCCGATCTGGCGCCCAAGCATGTCGCGCAGATCAAGAAGCTCGTGCGTGACCATGCCTATGACAACGTCGCTTTCCACCGCGTCATCGACGGCTTCATGGCGCAGACCGGCGACGTCAAGTTCGGCAACATGAAGAAGGGATTCAACTCCCAGGCCGTCGGCACGGGCGGTTCGGACCTGCCTGACCTGCCGGCCGAATTCTCGCAGACCGAGCACTATAAGCGCGGCGTGGTCGGCATGGCCCGCTCGCAAGATCCGAACTCCGCCAATTCGCAATTCTTCATCATGTTCGCGCCGGCGCCGCCGCTCGACGGCCAGTACACCATCGTCGGCAATGTCGTCGGCGGCATGGAGCTGGTGGACCACATCAAGAAGGGTGACGAGGCGGACAATGGTACGGTCTCCGACCCCGACCGGATGATCAAGGTGCGCATCGCCGCCGACAAGTAATTTCTGTTTTCTCAAAAGGATATCTGACATGGCCGAAATCAAGGACCGCGAGAACGCGCTCATCATGGAAACGACCAAGGGTAAGGTCGTGATCGAACTTTTCCCCGATCTGGCCCCCGGCCATGTCGCCCGCATCAAGGAACTGGCCAGGGAAGGCGCCTATGACGGCGTGGTCTTCCACCGCGTCATCGACGGCTTCATGGCGCAGACCGGCGACGTGAAGTTCGGCAATTCCTCGAAACCCACCTTCGCGCCGTCGCGCGCGGGCATGGGCGGCTCGGACAAGCCGGACCTTAAGGCTGAGTTCTCCAACGCCAACCATGGCCGCGGCACCTGCTCGATGGCCCGTTCACAAAATCCGAACTCGGCCAATTCGCAGTTCTTCATCTGCTTCGACGATGCCGCCTTCCTCAACCGCCAGTACACGGTCTGGGGTCAGGTCATCGAAGGCATGGACAATGTCGACAAGATCAAGCGCGGCGAACCGGTGGTCGATCCCGACAAGATCGTGACGTTGAAGGTCGCGGCCGACGTCAAGTAAGGCGAAACGACAATGATGGGCGTCGTCTGGTCGCTTCTCGGCATCCTGTCCGGCGCCTTCATTGCCATTCAGGCACCGATCAATTCGCAGCTTGCGCGCGGCCTGGGTCTCCCGGTCGCGGCGGCAGCGTTTTCGTTCCTGTCGGGCGCCATCCTGCTCGGCATCATCGCGGCCACGGTGGTGAAGCTGCAAGGCATTTCGCTCGAATGGAAGGCGCCGGCACCCTGGCTTTTCGTCGCCGGCGGCATGCTCGGCGGCTTCTATGTCACGCTCTCCACAATCCTGACGCCGCGCATCGGCGCCGCCGCCCTGATGGCGTTCCTGGTGGCCGGCCAGCTGCTCGCCGGCATGCTCATCGACCGCATCGGCTTCCTCGGCGTCGCGGTGCGTGAAATCTCGCTCGGCCGCGTCGCCGGCGCGGTGCTGCTGCTGGTCGGAGCGCTGCTCGTCCGGCTCTACTGATGCGCGTCGATCTCTTCGACTTCGACCTGCCGGAGGAGCGGATCGCGCTTCGCCCGGCGGAGCCGCGCGACAGCGCCAAGATGCTGGTGGTCAAACCGGGCGAGGCGCTCGGCGACCGCACAGTCGGCGACCTGCCATCCCTGCTCAGGGTCGGCGACGTGCTGGTGTTCAACGATACCAAGGTCATTCCGGCGCAGCTCAAAGGCATAAGGCGCCGCGGCGAAGCCCAGGCGCAGGTCGAGGCCACGCTGCATATGCGCGTGGCGCCGGATCGCTGGCTCGCCTTCATGCGGCCAGGCAAGCGCATTGCCGCCGGCGACCGCATCCATTTCGGCCATGACGGCAATTCCTGCTTCCTCGGCCAACTCGATGCCACGGTGATAGAGAAGGGCGAGGGCGGCGAAGCCTTGCTTGGCTTCGACCTGTCGGGGCCGTTCCTCGACGAGGCGCTGCACGCCGTCGGCCACATTCCGCTGCCGCCCTACATCGCTTCCAAACGCGACGACGACGAGCGCGACCGGGCCGACTACCAGACAATCTATGCTCGGGAGGAAGGCGCTGTTGCGGCGCCCACGGCGGGCCTGCATTTCACACCGGAGCTGTTTGCGGCTCTCGACGCCAAAGGGGTCGAGCGCCACTTCGTCACTCTCCACGTTGGTGCGGGCACGTTCCTGCCGGTCAAGGCAGACGACACCGCCGACCACAAGATGCATGCCGAGATCGGCTCAGTCAGCGCGGCAACCGCCGATGCGCTGAACGCGGCCAAGGCAAGAGGCGGGCGCATCGTCGCGGTCGGCACGACCTCGCTGCGCCTGCTGGAGAGCGCGGCGCGCGAAGACGGGACGGTGCCCGCGTGGTCCGGGCCGACGGATATCTTCATCACGCCCGGCTACCGCTTTCGCACCGCGGACATGCTGATGACCAATTTCCATCTGCCGCGCTCGACGCTGTTCATGCTGGTTTCGGCCTTCAGCGGCCTCGACACGATGCGCGCGGCCTATGCGCATGCGATTGCCAACCGCTACAGGTTCTACTCCTATGGTGACGCAAGCCTGCTTTATCGAGCGGAGACGAGCGATGGATGATGACCTGGAAACCCTCGGTCGCGATGCCCTGATCGCCGAGGTGAAGAAACTGCGCGCCGGCATTCGCGCTCATCGCGACACGTCAGGCCATGATCTCTGCTGGCATCACCCCGATTTGTGGGATCTGCTGCCGGAAAAGACCGAGCCGTCGATCGCGGTGCCGCCCTGGCCCAAATTCATGCGCGGCTGCATCCAATACCGCCAGTCGCTCGACAGACAGGCGCCTGACGCGCCGATCCACGACAAGGAATTCAATGGCTAAGCCGTTCAGCTTCAAGGTCCTTGCCACCGACGGCAAGGCGCGGCGCGGTGTCATCGACATGCCGCGCGGCGAAATCCGCACTCCTGCCTTCATGCCGGTCGGCACTGGCGGCACCGTTAAGACCATGTATATGGACCAGGTGCGCGGCGTCGGCGCCGACATCATCCTGGGCAACACCTATCACTTGATGCTGCGGCCCGGCGCCGAGCGTGTCGCGCGGCTTGGCGGATTGCATGAATTCGCCCGCTGGCCGCATCCGATCCTGACTGACAGCGGCGGCTTCCAGGTGATGTCGTTGTCGAAGCTCAGGAAATTGACCGAAAAGGGCGTCACGTTCCGCTCGCATATCGATGGCGCGCCCTATGAAATGACGCCGGAGCGTTCGATCGAGATCCAGGGCCTGCTCGATTCCGACATCCAGATGCAGCTCGACGAATGCACTGCGCTTCCGGCCGAACTGAAGGAGATCGAGCGCGCCATGGAATTGTCGCTGCGCTGGGCCGAGCGCTGCAAGACGGCGTTCGGCGACCAACCGGGCAAGGCGATGTTCGGCATCGTGCAGGGCGGCGACAATGCGGCACTTCGGGTGCGCTCGGCGCAGGCGCTGAGCGCGATGGAGCTGAAGGGCTATGCGGTTGGCGGCCTGGCGGTCGGCGAGCCGCAAGCGGTGATGCTGGAAATGCTCGACATCACCTGTCCCGAACTGCCCGCGGACAAGCCACGCTATCTCATGGGTGTCGGCACGCCAGACGATATCCTGAAATCGGTGGCGCGCGGCATCGATATGTTCGACTGCGTGATGCCGACGCGGGCTGGCCGGCACGGTCTGGCCTACACCAGGCGAGGCAAGGTCAATCTGCGCAACGCCCGCCATGCCGACGATCCGCGGCCGCTGGACGAGGAAAGCGATTGTCCCGCGGCGCGCGATTATTCGCGCGCCTATCTGCATCATCTGGTGCGCTCGCAGGAGGCACTGGGCGCCATGCTGTTGACCTGGAACAACCTGTCCTACTATCAGAAGCTGATGCAGGACATTCGCGCCGCGATCGAGACCGGCAGCTTCGAAGCGCGTGGGGCCGAGATCAAAGAGGGTTGGGCGAGGGGCGATATTCCCGTCCTGTAGAGCATGATCCCGAAAAGTGGAGACCGGTTTTCGGAAAAGATAATGCTCGAACAAGAAAGTCCTCACGTGCTCAGCGAGTTGGATGCGCGCAGGCTGCAGCCGGTGATCTGGAACGTGCCGTCGGGTTGCTGCTGCAGCGTATAGACCGCCTCATAATCCTTGCCGTCAGGGCCGACGATCAGCACCTGCTGGATAATCGAGCCCGGACCCGTCTGCTCGACCTTGCCGAAGGCATAGGACTGTGGCCTGCGCACCGGCGGGTAGCCATTGGTCACCATGTTCATGAAGGCGTCGACGGTCGGGAACACCTGCTTCACATTCGGGGCGGCGAAGCTGTAGGCCTTGGCGCCGTCATCGGCCAGCAACGCCTTCAACTGACCGTCGATGACGACCTGGCCTGCCTTGATTTCGGCATCGCCGGCAAAGGCCGAGGATGTGAAGAGGAATGGAATGACTGCGAATGCGAAAAAAGCGCGGCGCATGGCCTGTCTCCGTTGTCCCTCGGAATGGTCCCTCAAAAATAGTGTCCGATGACGCACGATAACATACGCTCGGCGGTGCATCCCGGTTTCACCGATCGCGAATATTCGCCACCGGAATGTCCTGCCGGTTGCCGGGCTACGCGAGGCCGTGGCCAGGGTCCGTGCCGGCCAAGTGCGGATTCCAGTGCTTGAAAGGCCGCCTCCAGTCTGCCAGAAGGGCCGCTTGGACTTGGACGTTTAGCGGGACGAAGCCATGAAGGCGTTTTTCGTGCAGATCAAATGCGAGTTGGGCAAATCCTATGAGGTTGCCAGCGCGCTTGCCGATGCCGAGATCGCTTCGGAAATCTATTCCACCGCCGGCAATTACGACCTGCTCGCCAAATTCTATGTCGATGACGAGGAAGATGTCGGCCATTTCGTCAACGAGAAGGTGCAGATTCTCCCCGGCATCAAGGACACGTTCACGGTCGTCACCTTCCGCGCCTTCTAGCCGGGAAGGCATTTGCCCGGGCACGAGGCAAAGCCTGATCAAGGTCGTATTTCGTCTGCCTCAATTTTAGGCAGCCGCAACATACTGATCGTCCGCATCTCCCAAATCACCGATTGCGCTTGATTTTCTTCGGCGACGCCAGTGAAATGGCGTCACAGGGGAGTATGCGATTGGCAGCGTTCGATGAAATGCTTCCGGAAGTTTCCGGATTGAGAAGACCGTATTCGGCTTATGATCGCTGGCTGAAGGAACAGGATCCAGCCAGACTTACCGAGAAGATGCAGGACGCCGAACGCGTCTTCCGCAAGACCGGCATCACCTTCGCCGTCTATGGCGAGCAGGAAGCCTCCGAGCGGCTGATCCCCTTCGACATCGTTCCGCGCATCATTTCAGGCAATGAGTGGCGGCGCCTGACGCAAGGCATCGAGCAGCGCGTGCAGGCGCTGAACGCCTTCCTCGACGACATTTACCATCGCCAGGAGATCCTGCGTGCAGGCCGCGTTCCCAGGGACCTGATCGCCAAGAACGAGGCGTTCCTGCCGGAGATGATCGGGGTGCGGCCGCCGGCCGGCGTCTACACCCACATCATCGGCGTCGATATTGTGCGCATCAGCGAGGACGAATTCTACGTGCTGGAGGACAATGCGCGCACCCCGTCCGGTGTCTCCTACATGCTGGAGAACCGCGAGACGATGATGCAGCTGTTCCCCGAGCTGTTCCAGAAGATCAAGGTGCGGCCGGTGGAGAACTACCCGCAGCTGCTGCGCCAGTCGCTGGCGGCGGTTCGGCCGCAAAGCACCAAGGGCGCGCCGACCATCGCCGTGCTGACGCCCGGCAGCTTCAATTCCGCCTATTTCGAACATGCCTTCCTTGCCGACCAGATGGGCGTGCAACTGGTCGAGGGCCAGGATCTGCGCGTCGTCGACGGCCATGTGGCGATGCGCACGACCGAGGGCTACAAGCAAATCGACGTGCTCTACCGCCGCGTCGACGATTCCTTCCTGGACCCGCTGACCTTCCGGCCGGATTCGGCCCTCGGCATACCCGGCATCATGGATGTCTATCGCGCCGGCAACATCACCATCGCCAACGCACCGGGAACCGGTATCGCCGACGATAAGGCGATCTATTCCTACATGCCCGAGATCGTCGAATTCTATACCGGCCGCAAGGCGATCCTCGGCAACATCCCGACCTGGCGCTGTTCGGAGGCGGACAGCCTGAAATATGTGCTCGAGCACATCCACGAACTGGTGATCAAGGAAGTACACGGCTCCGGCGGCTACGGCATGCTCGTCGGACCGGCGGCGACCAAGAAAGAGTGCGAAGCCTTCGCCAAGAAACTGGCGGCGAAGCCTTCCAACTATATCGCCCAACCGACGCTGGCGCTGTCGACCTGCCCGATCCTGACCGACAAGGGACTGGCGCCGCGCCACGTCGACCTCAGGCCCTACGTGCTGGTTTCCGACCGCATCCAGATCGTGCCCGGCGGCCTGACGCGCGTAGCGTTGAAGGAGGGCTCCCTGGTCGTGAACTCGTCGCAGGGCGGCGGAACGAAAGATACCTGGGTGTTGGATGATTGAGATGAGATGAGTGAGTAGGGAATAGTCGGTAGTGAGTAGTCAGCTGTAGAGGGGAAGCGCATGCCATATTCCACTGAAATTCAACTATTTACTACTGACTACTCACCATTCCCTACTCACTAGCCCAAAGGGCCTTCCTATGCTTCTCGGCCGCACCGCCAACGGGCTCTACTGGATGAACCGCTATATCGAGCGGGCCGAAAACATGGCGCGGCTGGTCGATGCCGGCCTGCGCATGGCGCTGACCCGCACGCAAAGCGCGTCGGAGGAATGGAATTCGGTGCTGCTCAGCGCCGGCTCCGACGTGGCCTTCAAGCAGAAGTATTCGGACTATACGGCCGCCGATGTCGCTGATTTCCTTTTGCGCGACACCTCGAACCCGTCGAGCACCATGTCGTCGATCGAGACGGCCCGCAACAATGCCCGCATGGTGCGCACCGCGCTGACGCGCGAGACCTGGGAAAGCATCAACGAAGCCTGGATGTCGCTGAAGCGGATGCTGGCGAGGCCAATCGACGAGCGCGACCTGCCAAACGTCCTCGACGCCATCAAGCGCGAGACGGCGCTGATCCGCGGCTCGTTCTACGGCACCATGCTGCGCAACGAGATTTTCGACTTCTCGCAGCTCGGCACCTATGTCGAGCGCGCCGACAACACGGCGCGCATCCTCGACGTGAAATATTACGTGCTGCTGCCGTCGATCTCCTGGGTTGGTTCGACGCTCGACAACTATCAATGGGAATCGATCCTGCGCTCGGTGTCGGCGCACCGCTCCTACCGTTGGGTCTATGATGCGGACTACAAGCCGACCAACATCGCCGACTACCTGATCCTCAACGTCCGCATGCCGCGTTCATTGACCTTCTGCTACCGCTTCCTGTCCGAACATCTGAAGTTCCTGAGCGACGATTACGGCGAGCGCCACGCCTGCCACGCGACGGCGGAAAAAACGCAAGCCATGCTGAGGGCTGGGTCGATCAAGGATATATTCGACGCGGGTCTGCACGAGTTCCTCGCCGGGTTCATTCGCGACAACACCCGGCTCGGCGACGAGATCGCGCAGGATTACCGGTTTTATTGAGGACCTCATGCGGCTCAAGATCACCCACCGGACCGAATACCGCTACGACGCGCCGGTGCAATATCTGCTGCAGCGGCTGCGGCTGCTTCCGGTCAGCGGACAGACACAGACGGTGCTGTCCTGGGCGCTGAAGGTCGAAGGCGCGCGCGAGGAAGTGCGGTTTACCGATCACTACGGCAACGACACAAGGCTGTTGAGTGTCGAGGGTGACCGAGATTTCATCACGGTCGAGGCGTCCGGCGAGGTGGTGACGCGCGACACGTCAGGCGTTTGCGGGTCGCATCAGGGCTTTGCGCCGCTGTGGCTGTTCGCGCAGGAAACGCCCTTGACCACCATCGGCGGCGGCATCCGCGAGCTGGCCGAAGCGGTCGGCACGGGCACCGACATCGAACGGCTGCACCGGCTGATGGCCATGATCGGCGAGCGCGTCGCCTACACGCCAGGCACAACCAATGCGACCACACCGGCCGAAGCGGCGTTGGTGCTGAAGACCGGGGTTTGCCAGGACCATAGCCATATCTTTGCCGCCGCCGCGCGCGCCATGGGATTTCCGTCGCGCTACGTCTCCGGCTATCTGATGATGGATGCTGTCGAGCAGGCGGCAAGCCATGCCTGGGCTGAAGCGCATGTTCCGGGTCTCGGCTGGGTTGCCTTCGACCCAGCCAATGGTATTTCTCCCGACGAGCGTTATGTGAAGGTGGCGACCGGCCGCGACTACCGCGACGCCTCGCCGGTGTCGGGAATTCGACTGGGACAGGCGGAAGAACGGCTTGCGGTCACCGTCACGGTAGAGCAGTAATCCCGCAAGGATTAGTGCCAGAAGAGATTCCATGACCTATTGCGTCGGCCTGAAGATCGATCGCGGGCTCGTGTTCATGTCGGACACGCGCACCAATGCCGGCATGGATTCGATCTCGACCTTCAAGAAGATGCATGTCTGGGAACAGCCGGGTGAGCGCGTCATCGTCCTGATGTCGGCCGGCAATCTGGCGACGACGCAGGCCGTGGTCAGCCTGCTCGACGAACGCACCAAGGCGGTGACCGACCGCCACGAGAAATTGCTCGAGACACCATCCATGTACCAGACGGTGCGATTGGTGGGCGACACGGTGAAAGAAGTGATCGCGCAATCGTCTCCCGCCGGCGAGAAGGCCGATTCCTATTTCAACGCCTCCTTCATCCTCGGCGGGCAGATCTTGGGCAGTCCGCCGCGGCTGTTCATGATCTATCCCGAGGGCAATTTCATCGAATCGACCGACGACACGCCGTTCTTCCAGATCGGCGAGACCAAATACGGCAAGCCGATTATCATCCGCGCCTATGAGCGGACGATGAGCCTGGCCGAGACGGTGAAGCTGCTGCTGGTGTCGTTCGATTCGACACTCAAGTCCAACCTGTCGGTCGGCTTGCCGCTCGACCTGCTGTTCCTGGAGAAGGACGCCTTCAAGGTCGGCCTGAAGAAGCGGATCGCTCAAGACGACCAGTATTACCGCACCATCTCTGACGGCTGGTCGAATGCGCTGAAGAGCGCCTTTGCCAGCCTGCCGGATTTTCCGGGGTGATGCATGCAGCCCAAAAGTGGCCCCGGTTTTGGGGAACGACATGCACAAGAACAAGGATCTAAAGCGCATCGCTTGGATCCTATCAAGCGATGCGCTTTAAGGCGCTTGCCGTAGCGCCAGCGCTTGCATCTATTTCACATGTTAATTATTGATTGAATTTGAGAGCCGGGCGAAGAGTGCCGGCATTGCATTCGTGTCGGGAGGACAGGATGAACAATGACGAGTTCCGGCAGTGGTCGCGGCGTGCCGCCGACTGGGGCGCCGACTATCGCAATTCACTGCGCGAGCGGCCGGTGCGGCCGCTGGTCGAACCGGGTGACATTTTCAGGAGCATTGAGGCCTCGCCGCCGGAAGACGCTGAACCGATGGACAGGATCTTCGCCGACTTCGAAGAGAAGATCGTGCCGGGCATGACGCATTGGCAGCACCCGCGCTTCTTCGCCTATTTCCCGGCCAATGCGGCGCCGGTTTCGGTGGTGGCTGAGTATCTCGTCTCCGCAATGGCCGCGCAGTGCATGCTTTGGCAGACCTCGCCTGCGGCGACCGAACTCGAGACCCGTACCGTCGACTGGATGCGCCAGGCACTTGGCCTTCCCGAGGGATTTTCCGGCGTCATCCAGGATTCGGCTTCGTCGGCGACACTCAATGCCGTGCTGACCATGCGCGAGCGGGCGCTGGATTGGCAAGGCAACAAAATGGGGTTGGCCGGGCAGGGCCAGTTGCGCATCTATTCCTCGGATCAGGTGCACACGTCGATCGACAGGGCGATCTGGGTGTCGGGCATCGGCGAGGACAATCTGGTGCGCATTCCGGTCTCCGGCCGCTTTCGCGCCATGGATACCGCCGCCCTGGAGGCGGCCATCGCGGCCGACCGGCAAGCCGGCCTGCTGCCGGCGGGCATCATCGCTTGCGTCGGCGGTACCAGCACCGGCGGCACGGACGACATTGCGGCGGTCGCCGAGGTCGCCAAGCGGCATGGACTGTATCTTCATGTCGATGCGGCCTGGGCCGGATCGGCGATGATCTGCCCCGAGTACAGGCACTTCTGGACCGGTGTCGAAGGTGCCGATTCGATCGTCTTCAATCCGCACAAATGGCTGGGCGCACAGTTCGACTGCTCGATCCAGTTCCTGCGCGACCCCGAAAGCCATGTCAGGACGCTGGCCATCAAGCCGGACTATCTGAAAACCCACGGTCATGACGGCATCATCAACTATTCCGAATGGTCGGTGCCGCTTGGCCGGCGCTTCCGAGCCCTGAAACTGTGGTTCCTGCTGCGCGCCCACGGGCTGGAAAACCTGCGCGCCATGATCCGCAACCATGTGAACTGGAGCGAGGGCCTTGCCGGGCGGCTGGCAAAGGAGTCGGATTTCGAGATCGTCAGCGAACCGATGCTGTCGCTATTTTCGTTCCGGCACAGGGCGCCCTCAAGCGCCGATGCCGACGCGCACAATCTGCGGCTCGTCAATGCGATCAACGACGATGGCCGCATCTACCTGACGCAGACGAGGGTCGACGGGCAGGTGGCAATCCGCTTCCAGGTCGGCCAGTTCGAGGCGACCGCTAGCGATGTCGATGCGGCTTTTGCCGTCATCACCGAAATCGCGCGCGGCCTGGTCTGACAGGCCCATGTAGGATTGCGCTGGAGTTTGCCTTTGCAATCAGGTGATTTCCCTTAGCCGGCTTATGCCTTTTCATTGCTTTCGTTTTCGGCTATAGACAAGAAAAACGAAAACGGGAGGCCGCCCATGTATCTGTCGCCACGCCATGCCGAGATCATCCAGATGGCCAAGGACCATGGCCGCGTGCTGGTCGACGATCTGGCCACGCGTTTCAACGTGACGCCGCAGACCATTCGCAAGGATCTCAATGATCTCTGTGACCAGCGCCTGCTTTCCCGCATTCATGGCGGCGCATTGTTCCCGTCCGGCATCGAGAACATGGAGTATGAGGCGAGGCGCAAGATCGCCGCGGACGAGAAGGAAGCCATCGGCCGCGCGGCGGCAAGGTTGATCCCCGACAACGCCTCGCTGTTCATCAATATCGGCACCACGACGGAGGCGGTCAGCAACGCGTTGCTCGACCATAACGGCCTGATGGTGATCACCAATAATATCAATGTTGCCAATAGGATGCGTATATATCCTTCGATCGAGGTGGTGATTGCCGGCGGGGTGGTGCGCGGGTCGGATGGCGGCGTCGTCGGCGAGGCAGCGGTCGATTTCATCAGGCAGTTCAAGGTCGACTACGCCGTTATCGGCGCCTCGGCCATCGACCATGACGGCGCCTTGCTCGACTTCGATTTTCGCGAGGTGAAGGTGGCGCAGGCGATCATTGCCAATGCCAGGCATGTGATTCTGGTTTCCGACCAGACCAAGTTCGAGCGCACGGCGCCGGTGCGCATCGGTCACCTGTCGCAGGTCAACACCTTCATCACCGACCGCTGCGACATCCCCTCGGTGCGCAAGATCTGCCAGGAGGCCGAGGTTCAGCTGATCGAGACGTCGCTGGGGTGAGGCCCTTTCCCGATCGTCTCACGGGTTTGTTATATATTTCGTTTGACATTCGTTATGAGTTCGAAATAATTCCGTCGCGGTTTCGCAAAAGACCAAAAATGGTGCAATGCGAAATCGTGGAGGAGTTAAGTGGACACGTCTTCAGTCCGGGACATTTTCGTCATAGGTGGCGGTATCAACGGCTGCGGCATAGCCCGCGATGCCGTTGGGCGCGGGTTTTCGGTTTTTCTCGCCGAGATGAACGACCTCGCCAGCGGAACCTCCTCCGGTTCCACCAAGCTGATCCATGGCGGCCTGCGCTATCTCGAATTCTACGAGTTCCGCCTGGTGCGCGAGGCGCTGATGGAGCGCGAGGTTCTGTGGAAGAACGCGCCGCACATCATCTGGCCGATGCGCTTCGTGCTGCCCTATGCCAAGGGGCTGCGTCCGGCCTGGCTGATCCGGCTCGGCCTGTTCCTGTACGACCACATTGGCGGACGAAAATTGCTGCCGGCGACCAGGACGCTCGACATGGCGAGCGATCCGGCTGGCAAGCCTTTGAAGCCGTTGTTCAAAAAGGCGTTCGAATATTCTGACGGCTGGGTCAACGATGCGCGGTTGGTGGCGCTCAACGCACGCGATGCCGCCGATCGTGGCGCAACGATCCGGACCCGCACGAAGGTGGTCGGCGCGCGCCGCGAAAACGGCCTTTGGACAATCAAGATCGAGAACCTGCGGAGCGGAGAAACGGAAGAGATCAAGGCGCGGCTGCTGGTCAATGCCGCCGGACCTTGGGTCGATCATGTACTTTCCGGCGTCGTCGGCCAGAACGACGTGCACAATGTCCGCCTGGTGCAGGGCAGCCATATCGTCATCGCCAAGAAGTTCGACGATCCGCGCGCCTATTTCTTCCAGAACAAGGATGGTCGCATCATTTTCGCCATCCCCTACGAGGACGAGTTCACGCTGATCGGCACCACCGACCGGGATTATCCCGGCGATCCGCACGATGTGAAGATCAGCGACACCGAGATCGATTATCTCTGCGCCGCGGCCAGCGAGTATTTCGCGCAACCCGTCAAGCGTTCGGACATCGTCTGGACCTATTCGGCTGTCCGTCCGCTCTACGATGACGGCGCCTCCAAGGCGCAGGAAGCGACACGCGACTACGTGCTCAAGGCCGATGGCGGTGAGGGTGCAGCCCCGATCGTCAATGCTTTCGGCGGCAAGATCACCACCTATCGCCGGCTGTCGGAATCGATGCTGGAAAAGATCGAGGGTTTTCTCGGCAAGCGCGGCAAGCCGTGGACATCGGACGCGCCGTTGCCGGGCGGCGATTTCCCGGCGACCGGGTTCGACGCACAGGTGGCGAAGCTCAAGACAGCCTATCCTTTCCTCGATGCGCGCCTCGCCCGGCGGTTGACGCGGCTCTACGGGACGCGGGCCCAGCGTCTGCTTGGTCTTGCCAAGTCGAATGCCGAGCTCGGCCGCAGTTTCGGCGGCGATCTCTATGAGGCCGAAGTGCGCTATCTCGTTGAAAATGAGTGGGCCGTCACATCAGAGGATGTACTGTGGCGTCGCACAAAGCGCGGCCTGCATTTCAACCGCGAGCAGGTGGCGGCACTCGATGAATTCATGCGCGGCATAAGCCGGCGGCATGTCGCGGCTGCCGAATGAAGAGGGTTTGAGCTGATGCGGAAAGCCTGGGAGGAGGCGTCATGCTGGAACTGAGAAACGTCACCAAGACGGTCGGTGCGGCCGAGCATATCCGCGACGTGTCGCTGACGCTTCAGCACGGCTCGCTCAACGTGCTGCTCGGGCCGACGCTTTCCGGCAAGACCAGCCTGATGCGGCTGATGGCCGGCCTGGATGTGCCGACCTCCGGCTCGGTCTGGTTCGACGGCCAGGATGTCACCGGCGTGCCGGTGCAGAAGCGCAAGATCGCCATGGTCTACCAGCAGTTCATCAACTATCCGGCGATGACCGTCTATGAGAACATCGCCTCGCCGCTCCGGGTGGCCGGCGCGGAGCAAGGCAAGATCGACAGCCAGGTGCGCGAGGCCGCGGCGCTGCTGAAGCTGACGCCCTATCTCGACCGCACCCCGCTCAGCCTGTCGGGAGGCCAGCAGCAGCGCACCGCACTGGCGCGCGCCATCGTCAAGAATGCCAGCCTGGTGCTGCTCGACGAGCCGCTTGCCAATCTCGACTACAAATTGCGCGAGGAACTGCGGGCCGAACTGCCGAGGATCTTCGCCGCCGCCGGCACCATCTTCGTCTACGCCACGACAGAGCCGCATGAGGCGCTGCTGCTCAGCGGCAACACGGCAACGCTGTCGGAAGGCCGCATCACGCAGTTCGGACCGACCATCGACGTCTTCCGCAAACCGGTCGACCTGGTGACGGCTCGGACCTTCGCCGATCCGCCGCTCAACTCCATCGTGCTGGCCAAGAAGGGCGCCGACTTCCTGCTCGAAGGCGGGGTGAAGCTGCCGGTGCCGCCCGAACTCGTCGGCATTGCCGATGGCAATTACACGATCGGTTTTCAGCCGCACCATCTGTCGCTCGAACGGCCCAATGCCAGCGCAGTGCCAGTGCGGGCCAAGGTGACCATCACGGAAATCACCGGGTCGGAGAGCTTCATCCATCTCGATTTTGCCGACGTGCGCTGGGTCATGCTGACCCACGGCATCCGGGATTTCGAGACCGACGAAGTGGTCGAGGTGTTCATCGATCCGCGTCACATCATGGTCTTCGACGAGCACGGCCGCGCCGTGACCGCGCCGAAGCTGGCGGCTTGAGGAGGGCGATATGGCGCGCATCGACGTCAACCATGTCAGGCATTCCTACCTGCCGAACCCGCAGAAGGATGCCGATTTCGCGCTCAGGGAAGTGCACCATACATTCGAGGATGGCGGCGCCTATGCGCTTCTCGGCCCATCCGGCTGCGGCAAGACCACGCTGCTCAACATCATTTCGGGCTTGCTGCATCCCTCGCACGGCCAGTTGCTGTTCAACGGCAGGGACGTGACCAATCTGTCGACGCAGGAGCGCAACATCGCGCAGGTGTTTCAGTTTCCGGTCATCTACGACACCATGACCGTCTACGACAATCTGGCCTTTCCGCTGCGCAATCGCGGCGTGCCGGAGGCCGATGTCGACCGCAAGGTGCGCGAGACGCTGGAGATGATCGATCTGGCGTCCTGGGCCAAGAAGAAGGCGAGGGGCCTGACCGCCGACCAGAAGCAGAAAATCTCGCTCGGCCGCGGCCTGGTGCGCTCCGACGTCAACGCCATCCTGTTCGACGAGCCGTTGACCGTCATCGACCCGCATATGAAGTGGGTGCTGCGCTCGCAATTGAAGCAACTGCATCGCCGCTTCGGCTACACCATGGTCTATGTCACCCACGACCAGACCGAGGCGCTGACCTTCGCCGACCAAGTCGTGGTGATGTATGATGGCGGCATCGTCCAGATCGGCACGCCGGCGGAACTGTTCGAACGGCCGCGCCACACTTTTGTCGGCTATTTCATCGGCTCGCCCGGCATGAACGTCATGCCGGTGGCGATCGACGGCAGGACGGCGACGCTCGGGTCGCAGCGGATCGAACTGCCGGGCGCGCCGAAGGCCGACAGCGGCGCCATCGAACTTGGCATCCGCCCCGAATATGTGCGGCTCGGCCGCGACGGCATGGCCGTTTCGATCAGCAAGGTCGAGGATGTCGGGCGCCACAAGGTGGTGCGCGTCAAGCTGGAAGGCAGGGACATCGCTGCCGTCATCGGTGAGGACGAGACCGTGCCAGCCGAACCGAAGGTGCGGTTCGATCCGGCCGGCATCAACATCTATGCCGATTCCTGGCGTGTCGAGATGGGGGCATAGATGGACAAGACCTGGAACAACAAGGCCTGGTTCCTCGTGCTGCCGGTGCTGGTGCTGGTAGCCTTCACCGCCGTCGTCCCGCTGATGACGGTCGTCAACTATTCGGTGCAGGACACATTCGGCAACAATGTCTTCACCTGGGCCGGCACCGAATGGTTCGAGGAACTGCTGTCGTCCAGCCGCTTCTGGGAAGCGATGGTCCGCAACCTGATCTTTTCCTTCATCATCCTGGCGATCGAGGTGCCGCTCGGCATCTTCATCGCGCTCAACATGCCGAAGAAGGGCTGGGGCGTGCCGGTCTGCCTGGTGCTGATGTCGCTGCCACTGCTGATCCCGTGGAACGTCGTCGGCACCATCTGGCAGGTGTTCGGACGCAACGACATCGGACTGTTGGGCTATTACCTCAACGCGATCGGCATCGACTACAATTACGTGCAGGATCCGTTCGATGCCTGGGTGACGATCATCGTCATGGATGTCTGGCACTGGACCAGCCTCGTCGTGCTGCTCTGCTACGCCGGACTGGTCTCGATCCCCGATGCCTTCTACCAGGCGGCCAAGATCGACGGGGCCTCGCGCTGGGCGGTGTTCCGCTACATCCAGCTGCCGAAGATGCAGCGCGTGCTTTTGATCGCCGTGCTGCTGCGCTTCATGGACAGTTTCATGATCTACACCGAACCGTTCGTCGTCACCGGCGGCGGGCCGGGCAACTCGACGACCTTCCTGTCGATCGACCTCGTCAAGACGGCGCTCGGCCAGTTCGACCTTGGCCCGGCGGCCGCCATGTCGCTGGTCTACTTCCTCATCATCCTGTTGTTGTCATGGGTGTTCTACACCGTGATGACCAATTACGACGCGGAGCGCTGAAATGGCTGGCGCCAATGAACGAACCGAGCGCAATGCGATGAACGGGACTGCTTCGGGAGGTCTCGCCGGTACGCTGTCGCAGAGCGATCTCGACAGGCGCATGCGCCGGCGCGGCGAGGAATCGCGCTGGTGGTGGATCGTGCCGACGCTCTACATCATCGTACTTTTGCTGCCGATCTACTGGCTCATCAATATGAGCTTCAAGACCAATGCCGAGATCGTCAACTCGATGACGCTCTACCCGCACGCGCCGACAATCGCCAACTACGTCACCATCTTCACCGAGAAGGCCTGGTACTCCGGCTACATCAACTCGATCACCTATGTGGTCATGAACATGGTGATTTCGGTATCGGTGGCGCTGCCGGCGGCCTATGCCTTCTCGCGCTACCGCTTCCTTGGCGACAAGCATCTGTTCTTCTGGCTGCTGACCAACCGCATGGCGCCGCCAGCGGTGTTCGCGCTGCCGTTCTTCCAACTCTACTCGGCCTTCGGGCTTATCGACACGCATATCGCCGTGGCGCTGGCGCATTGCCTGTTCAACGTTCCGCTGGCGGTGTGGATTCTCGAGGGCTTCATGTCGGGCGTGCCGAAGGAAATCGACGAGACCGCCTATATCGACGGCTATTCCTTCCCGCGCTTCTTCGTAAAAATCTTCATGCCGCTGATCGCGAGCGGCATCGGTGTCGCCTGCTTCTTCTGCTTCATGTTCTCGTGGGTCGAATTGCTGATCGCACGCACGCTGACCACAACCGACGCCAAGCCGATCGCCGCCACCATGACGCGCACCGTTTCGGCCGCAGGCATGGATTGGGGCCTGCTCGCCGCCGCCGGCGTGCTGACGCTGATCCCCGGCGCGCTCGTCATCTGGTTCGTGCGAAATTATATCGCCAAGGGCTTTGCCCTGGGGAGGGTATGATCATGAACCTAGATCTCTCCTGGATGGCGTGGACGTGGCCGACGGCGGCCTTCTTCGCGACTGTTCTGCTGTTGCTGTGCGGCATGGCGGCCTGGGAATACGCCTCGCCGGGCGGCAATCCGCGCGTCGGCATCCTGCGCTTCGAGACGACGCGCGGCGATCGTCTTTTCCTGTCGCTGCTTGGCAGCGCCTTTATTCATCTCGCTTGGCTGGGTCTCGTTGGATCCAACCTGTGGTGGGCTCTCGCTCTCTCCGTGGTCTACGCCATCGGCGTGTTCCGCTACGTATAGAGGGGGATACTGTTGGAGCGGCCGCATGCCGGCGACCGCACCAGATCGCACTTCAAACCTGAAACAGTGGAGGAAACACATGCGACGGCAATTTTTAACATCAACAACGGCCCTTGTCCTGTTGCTCGGCGTCGGCAATGCCTATGCCGGGATGGATGAGGCAAAAGCCTTTTTGGACAAAGAGATAGGCGGCGTGTCGACGCTTTCCCGCGCCGACCAGGAAAAGCAAATGCAGTGGTTCATCGACGCGGCCAAGCCCTTCGCCGGCATGGAAATCAAAGTCGTGTCTGAAACCTTGACCACCCACCAGTACGAGTCTCAGGTGCTGGCACCGGCCTTTACCGCCATCACCGGCATCAAGGTCACGCATGACGTCATCCAGGAAGGCGACGTCGTCGAGAAGATCCAGACCCAGATGCAGACCGGCCAGAACATCTATGACGGCTGGGTCAACGATTCCGATCTGATCGGCACCCACTGGCGTTACCAGCAGGTGCGCAACCTGACCGACTGGATGGCGGGCGAAGGCAAGGACGTCACCGATCCGATGCTCGACGTCGACGACTTCATCGGCACGAAGTTCACCACCGCGCCGGACAAGAAACTCTACCAACTGCCCGACCAGCAGTTCGCGAACCTCTACTGGTTCCGTTACGACTGGTTCAACGATGAGAAGAACAAGGCCGACTTCAAGGCCAAGTACGGCTATGATCTCGGCGTGCCGGTCAACTGGTCGGCTTATGAGGATATCGCCGAATTCTTCACTGGCCGCGACGTCAACGGCAAGAAGGTCTATGGCCACATGGACTACGGCAAGAAGGACCCGTCGCTCGGCTGGCGGTTCACGGACGCCTGGCTGTCGATGGCCGGCAATGGCGACAAGGGCCTGCCGAACGGTGTGCCGGTCGACGAATGGGGCATTAAGGTCGATGCGAATTCGCGGCCTGTCGGCTCGTGCACCGCGCGCGGCGGCGACACCAATGGACCAGCATCGGTCTATGCCATCCAGAAGTATCTTGATTGGCTGAAAGCCTATGCGCCGCCGGAAGCCCAGGGCATGACCTTCTCCGAATCCGGCCCCGTGCCGTCGCAAGGCAATGTCGCTCAGCAGATCTTCTGGTACACCGCCTTCACCGCCGACATGGTCAAACCCGGCCTGCCGGTCATGAACGAGGACGGCACGCCGAAGTGGCGCATGGCGCCGTCTCCGCACGGCTCCTACTGGAAGGACGGCATGAAGCTCGGCTATCAGGACGTCGGCTCCTGGACGCTGATGAAGTCGACGCCGACCGACCGCGCCAAGGCCGCCTGGCTTTATGCCCAGTTCGTCACCTCGAAGACCGTCGATGTGAAGAAGAGCCAGGTTGGCCTGACCTTCATTCGCGACTCCACCATCCATGACAAGAGCTTCACCGAACGTGCGCCGAAGCTCGGCGGTCTGATCGAGTTCTATCGCTCGCCGGCCCGTGTGCAGTGGACGCCGACCGGTACCAACGTGCCGGACTATCCGAAGCTGGCTCAGCTCTGGTGGCAGAACATCGGTGACGCATCGTCTGGTGCCAAAACACCGCAGGAAGCCATGGACTCGCTCTGCGCCGATCAGGAAAAAGTCATGGCACGTATCGAGAAATCCGGTGTCCAGGGCGACATCGGACCGAAGATGGCCGAAGAGCATGACCTTGCTTACTGGAACGCCGACGCGGTCAAGGGCGGCAATCTGGCGCCTCAGCTGAAGCTCGAGAAGGAGAAGGACAAGCCGATCACCATCAACTACGACGAACTGGTGAAGAGCTGGCAGAAATAGGACTGCCCTATGCGGGCGCTCGCGCCCGTGTGAAATTGGGGGAGGCGGCATGTTGCCGTCTCCCCTGTTTGTGTGAAGGCGGAGGACGCAATGAGCGGTTTTGTGCTGGCAATCGACCAGGGAACGACATCGACCCGGGCGATCCTGTTTGACGGTGAGATGAAAGTCGCCGGCAGCGGGCAGAAGGAATTCACCCAGCACTATCCGGCCTCGGGCTGGGTCGAGCATGACCCGGAAGAGATCTGGGCAAGCGTCGTGACGACCGTGAAGGCTGCGCTGAAGAATGCTGGCCGCGAAGGATCTGATGTCGCCGCCATCGGCATCACGAACCAACGCGAGACCGTCGTGATCTGGGACAGGGCGACCGGCAAGCCGATCCACAACGCCATCGTCTGGCAGGATCGGCGCACCGCGCCGCTCTGCCAGAAACTGAAGAAGCAGGGGCTGGAGAAGAATTTCACGCGCAAGACCGGCCTTCTGCTCGATCCCTATTTCTCGGGCACCAAGATCGCCTGGATGCTGGACAAGGTGAAGGGGGCGAGGAAGCGTGCCGAGAAGGGCGAGCTGCTCGCCGGCACGATTGACAGCTTTTTGATCTGGCGGCTGACCGGCGGCAAGGTCCACGCCACCGATGCCACCAACGCTTCGCGCACGCTGGTCTACAACATCGAGAAAAATGTCTGGGACGACGAGCTACTGGCCATCCTGCGCATTCCCCCCGCGATGCTGCCCGAAGTGAAGGATTGCGCAGATGACTATGGCGTCACGGAGAAGAATCTCTTCGGCGCCGCAATAAGGATTCTCGGCGTTGCCGGCGACCAGCACGCCGCGACCATCGGCCAGGCCTGCTTCGAGCCGGGCATGATGAAATCCACCTATGGCACCGGCTGCTTCGCGCTGCTCAACACCGGCGGCGATCTGGTGCGTTCGAAGAACCGGCTCTTGACCACCATCGCCTATCGGCTGAACGGCAAGACCACCTATGCCCTGGAAGGCTCGATCTTCATTGCCGGCGCTGCCGTGCAATGGCTGCGGGACGGCATCAAGGTGATCGGCAAGGCCGAGCAGAGCGGCAAACTCGCTGATGAAGCCGATCCGACGCAAAACGTCTATCTGGTGCCGGCCTTTGTCGGTCTCGGCGCGCCGCATTGGGACGCCGAGGCGCGCGGCGCGATTTTCGGACTGACACGCAATTCCGGTCCTGCGGAGTTCGCGCGCGCCGCCCTGGAGGCCGTCGTCTATCAGACCCGCGACCTGCTCGACGCCATGCGCAAGGACTGGAAGGGCACTTCGGCGAAAACGGTGCTGAGGGTCGATGGCGGCATGGTCGCGTCGGACTGGACCATGCAGCGGCTGGCCGACATTCTCGATGCTCCCGTCGATCGCCCGACCATCCTCGAGACGACCGCGCTGGGTGCGGCCTGGCTTGCCGGCTCGAAGGCTGGTGTCTGGCCCAAGGCGAAGGAATTCGCCAAGAGCTGGGCGCTCGAGCGGCGGTTCAAGCCGGAGATGGATAGCGCCACGCGATCCGCCAAGCTGGCAGGCTGGCGCGATGCTGTGCGCAGGTCTCTGAGCGTGTCATAACGGTCACCACAGGAACGGACTTGAGGTGGGGGACATGCAGCCAGACTGGTATCCTGCTTGGCGGGACGAGGCTTTTGAACAGCTGACCGCGAAGAATGCCATTTTGGAGAAGGAGTTTCGCCTCGGCCGCTGGCCGCGCTATGACTATGACCTGACGACCGGCAGGCTTTTGTTTTCGGACAATGGTGCCGTCAAGGTCGTTGCCGAGATTCAGATTGCTGGCTCGACAAGCGCCAAGGCCGGCAACTGGCTTTGGGCGTGGTCGAATTCCAACTTGCCCAACGAACTTCTTGCCGACGCCAATCGCGTTCGTTCCTTCGGCGAGGAGAATGATATTGCCGAACTTCAGCAGGCTTTTGTGACCGACACGACAGATGACCTGGAAGCACTCGGCTGGGAACTGGCCGCGGCAATGGTGCGAGTCTGCGACGCGCTCGGAGCCTATCGCTCTCCGCGCGGAGAAGGTGGAGGCCTTTATCTGATGCTCAAAAGCGCAAGCTGGACCAACTGACAGGAAACTTCATTCCGTTGACCGGGATGCTGAAAGTCTCAACGAAAAGGCCCGCGCCATTTCCAACGCGGGCCTTGTAATCAGACTTGCCAGCCACTGACACTCATCCCTGGGTCAGTAAGGCGAACGGCACTCCTGGCGCGGTCCGTAGTTCGGCTGGAATGTGTTGTCCGAAGCACGATAGCTGCGATAGCGGTCGTAGCACCACTGCACATGCGCATTGCCTTCGGAGACGCGGTTGTTCTCGCTGTTGACGATGGCACCCGTAATCAGCGCGCCGGTCGCGAAAGCTGCCAGCGGAAACCAGTAGTCGCCGTGGCGGCGATAGCCGCGATGATATTCGCGATAGCCGCGATGGCCATTCCAATAGGCGTCGCCGTTACGCGCGAAGTTACGGTTGCCGTCGAAATGGCGGTTCTTCATCCACGGCTTGTAATCGACCGTCTGCACAGCGCTCGAAGCCGCCTGCGGCACCAACATCTGCGTGGCATTGGCAGGCAGTGCAGTCGCGGCAAACGAAGCCGACAGGGTGGTCGCCAGTATACCCGATACGATCTTGTTCATGACCTTCTCCTTCGAAAGGGTGATTGACGTCCCTTGAGGCGAGACAACGGGTGGTTTTGGGGAAGGTTCCTCGCTAAATCCCAAGTTGCTGAATTGTAATGTTTCTGAGGCCTCCCACCAGCGCCGACGTGGGGTGATGCCAGCGCTTCGCCGGGGGCGTTGCGCCTTTGATCGAAGCAGGCGGAGTGCCACAGTGGGAATGCTTGCGCGGTATGGCTTGCGGATGCTCTTTTTCCGGTTGACCGGTCGAGGCACTCTCCCTATGTTCCGCGCAATTTCGAGGGCCGCCTTTTCGCGCCCGCGGGAGCGCGTAGCTCAGCCGGTAGAGCAACTGACTTTTAATCAGTAGGTCATGGGTTCGAATCCCATCGCGCTCACCAATATTTCAATGAAATCAATAAATTACACGAGGCTGACGGGGTTGTTTTGCCACAGCGCCGCATTTGTGTCCGCGTAGTGCCCGTAAGGAGAGGTGGCTAAGCTTGCCATTGGCCGTCAATGGTCGTGCAAGTCCTTCGACACGCTAGAGTTCTTCAAATCGGACGCTTCGACCCTCACCTGCTGTTCAAGTCGGGGCTGTTCAAGTCGGGCCTTGCCTCGATCCATTCGGCGCCGGTAACGGAGCACTATCAGCGGCACCACAACCCGCTAGGTCGTTCAGGAGCAGTGAATGTCAGCATTCGCGGGTGGGCCTCCCGACCGAGCATGCCCAACCTTCATTCCTTGGTCGCACCGATGGCGGCATTTGCGGTGAATCAATGCAGCGCTGTCCGCGGCCTCCATAGATGTCGCGAGCGCAGGCATGTTGCGAAGGACGCGAAATCTCATGAAGCCAATAGCATGTCTCTGCATGGCGACATACCCGGAGGCGCGCGCGCTCGAGGACACGGATACGTAAGGTTGCGAAGCGATGAACGGAAAGCGTGCACACGCGTTGGTGTCCATTCCCCGCGGATCGACGAACACAAGCCCATGTCGCGCTCCGGCGACAGGGCGCCAACAGGATGGGAGCCAGACATGACCGAGCATAGGACGATACCAGCTTCCGGCGGCCTTCGGTCGGATCGCGAGCTGCATGATATCGATGCCTATTGGCGCGCAGCCAACTATCTGACGATCGGCCAGATCTACCTGCTCGACAATCCGCTGCTGCGCGAACCGTTGCGGCTTGAGCACGTCAAGCCGCGTCTCCTCGGCCACTGGGGAACGTCGCCCGGATTGAGTTTCATCTATGCCCACCTCAATCGCGTCATCCGGCTCAGGGACGCGAATGTGATCTATATCTGCGGGCCCGGTCATGGCGGCCCGGCAATGGTGGCGAATACCTATCTGGAAGGCACCTACAGCGAGCTCAATCCGGACATTGCGATGGACGAGCAGGGGATGCGCAAGCTGTTCCGGCAGTTCTCGTTTCCCGGCGGCATACCGAGCCATGCCGCACCGGACGTGCCTGGCTCGATCCATGAGGGCGGCGAGTTGGGCTATTCGCTTTCGCACGCCTATGGCGCGACCTTTGACAATCCTGATCTCATCGTTGCCTGCGTCGTCGGTGACGGTGAAGCAGAAACCGGACCGTCGGCGGCCGCGTGGCACTCCAACAAATTCCTCAACCCGACGCGCGACGGGGCCGTGCTGCCGATCCTGCATCTCAACGGCTATAAGATCGCCAATCCAACAATACTGGCCCGCATTCCCGAAGAGGAATTGCGCGCGCTGTTTGCCGGCTACGGCTATGAGCCGCTGTTCGTGGAAGGCCACGAGCCGGTCCTGATGCATGAGCGGATGGCGAGCGTGCTCGACGATGCGTTTGATCGCATCAAGCTTATCCAGCATGCCGCGCGCAACGGACTAGCCCCGACCGAGCCAAGACCAAAATGGCCGATGATCGTGCTGCGCAGCCCTAAGGGGTGGACCGGGCCGAAAGAGGTCGACGGCCTGAAGACAGAGGGCTTCTGGCGCTCGCACCAGGTTCCATTGTCGGGCCTTGCCGAAAACCCCGCGCATCTCAAGCTGCTTGAGGAGTGGCTGAGAAGCTACCGGCCCGAGGAGCTGTTCGACGCCGCTGGCGCTCCTGTCGCTTCGATCCGCGCCACGGCACCGCAGGCAACGAAACGAATGAGTGCCAACCCGCACGCCAATGGCGGCCTGCTGCGCAGGTCCCTCGAACTGCCCGGGTTGCATGACCACGCCATTGCGGTCGAGCGCCCCGGCGCCATCAAGGCCGAGTCGACGCGGGCGATGGGCAGCTTCCTGCGGGACGTCATGCGGTTGAATGAGGCCGCGAAGAACTTCCGCATCGTCGGCCCGGACGAGACTGCCTCAAACCGTCTTCAGGACGTGTTTGAAGTCACCGAGCGCGGCTGGATGGAAAAGATTCTGCCCGAAGACGTTCATCTCGGGCGCGACGGCCGGGTTCTCGAAATCCTCTCCGAGCACACCTGCCAGGGCTGGCTGGAAGGCTACCTGCTCACCGGGCGCCACGGCCTGTTTTCCTGCTACGAGGCGTTTATCCACATCGTCGATTCCATGTTCAACCAGCATGCGAAATGGCTGGATGCCTGCCGCGAGATCCCGTGGCGCCGGCCGATCGCATCGCTGAACTATCTGTTGTCCAGCCATGTCTGGCATCAGGAACATAACGGCTTCAGCCATCAGGACCCTGGTTTCATCGACGTCGCCCTCAACAAGAAGGCCGACATCGTACGGGTCTACCTGCCACCGGACGCCAACACCTTGCTGTGCGTGACCGACCATGTGCTGCAGACCTGGAACCGCATCAACGTCATCGTCGCAGGCAAGCCGCCGTCATGGCAGTGGCTGCCGATGGACAAGGCGATCGTTCACTGCCGGGCAGGGATCGGCATCTGGGACTGGGCGTCGACGGACGATGGGGCTGAGCCCGACGTCGTGATGGCTTGCGCCGGCGACGTCCCGACCCTCGAAACGCTGGCCGCCGTGCAGATCCTCAGGCAACAGGCTCCCGACCTCAGGATCAGGGTGGTCAATATCGTCGACCTGATGACGCTTCAGCCGAAGGAATATCATCCGCACGGTCTGTCGGATCGTGATTTCGATGCGCTGTTCACCCCGGATAAACCGGTCATCTTTGCCTATCATGGCTATCCCTGGACCATTCACCGCCTGACCTATCGGCGCACCAACCATGACAACATCCATGTGCGCGGCTACAACGAGGAAGGGACGACGACGACCCCTTTCGATATGACGGTGCTGAACGGCCTTGACCGCTTTCATATCGTCCAAAGTGTCCTCGACTGGGTTCCGCGACTGAAGGGCATGCGGGTCAGCCTGAAGCAGGCGATGGACAGCAAGCTGCTTAAACATCGAGCCTATATTCGCGCCCATGGGCAGGACATGCCGGAGATCCTTGACTGGAAGTGGGGACAGGATGCTGATGCGGCGCCGAAGCGTCCGGATTGAACGGACACCCGTTCGCAAGCGCATGGGAACGGCAACATTTCGGATGGCTTCATGACCGACGCGATCCTTGTTCTCAACGGCGGTTCTTCGAGCCTGAAGTTCGCCGTATTCGGGCGACGCGGTGAGCTGCCGCTGCTGCTGCGCGGCAACGTCTCCTCTCTGGGTCAACAACCGCGGCTGCGTGTCGAGGCCGTAGCCGGCAGCTCCAAAGTCGACAGGAGCCTGAGCAAAGAACCAATCGATATGGACAAGGCGTTCGCGGCGGTTGCCTCCGTGCTCGTCGAAAACGATCTCTTGCGTCGCATCGACAGGGTAGGGCACAGGATCGTTCACGGCGGGCGCGACTTCACCGAAGCAACGCAGCTCGACGAACGCACGCTCAAGGCACTGCGCTTGCTCGAGCCAATGGCGCCCATCCACCAACGGATCAATCTCGAGATTGTCGCGCTGGCCACTGCACTCCTCCCGCAGGCCGTCCAGATAGGATGCTTCGACACGGCGTTTCATTCGACCCGGCCGGAGCTTGCCAAAACCTACGGGCTGCCGCGCGCGATGACCGAGGCGGGCATCGTTTCCTACGGCTTTCATGGGCTGTCCTACAGCCACATCGCTGCGAAGCTGCATGACCGATACGGCGCCGTCGCCGGCGGCCGCACGATCGTCGCTCATCTCGGCAGCGGCGCCAGCCTGTGCGCCATGGACTCTGGACGAAGCGTCGCCACGACGATGGGGTTTTCGACCCTGGACGGCCTTGTCATGAGCACGCGTTGCGGTGCGCTCGATCCGGGGGTCATCCTCCACTTGCTGCAGGAACGGCGGCTGTCCGCCGAAGAACTGGTCATGCTTCTCTACGAGCAATCAGGCCTACTCGGCGTGTCTGGTATATCTGGCGATATGCGGACCCTGATCGGCTCGCAGGATCCTGCTGCCGTTCAGGCTGTCGATCTCTTCGTTTATCGGATCGGACGCGAGATAGGATCGCTGGCCGCTGCCATGGGAGGACTGGACACGCTGGTGTTCACTGCCGGCATTGGCGAAAACGCGCCGTTGGTCCGGGAAAGGATCGGCGCCGCCGCGGCCTGGCTTGGAGTTGGCATCGATGAACAGCGAAACCGACGAGGCGAGGACGTTGTCAGCAATCGCAATTCCCGCGTCGATGTCCTTGTCATTCCAGCAGATGAAGAACGTGCCGTCGCGGTAGAGATGTCGATCTTTGCGTCTTCGGCAAACCAGGAGGGGCCGAGCCCCTAACCGGCTGATCGTGCGCCCAGTTCCCTTCGAACCTGGACGAGTGTCCCATCGTCGGGATCGGTGGTCACGGTGAAACCCATGTCGCGCTCGACCTCGATGGCGGCACGGTTTTCACGGCTCTCGATCGCTTCGATCGCTTCGAGTCCAAGTTTTTCGGCATATTTCGAGATATAGGCGAGCAGTTCCCAGCCAACGCCCAGATGCTTGCGATCCGCGCGAATGCAGATCGCGACCTCGCCGGTTCGGTCGGCGCGATCGCTTGCCAGCGTCGCAACGGCGATCAACATCCCGTCGGTCGAGAAGGCCACGAAATTATGGATATGCGCGTCGTCTGAACGCGTCATCGCCACCAGCCGTTCATGCGAAACTTCCTTCACAGCGCCGAGAAAGCGGAAGCGCAGATCTTCCGCGGTCACATGCGTGAAGAACTCGGCCAGCCCGGCCTCGTCTTCAGGGCGCGCGCGACGCACTTCGAAGCGAAATTCGGTGTGGGTGGTAAGTGTATCGTTCATGACAACAAGATCCCTGATCTGAGGCTGACGTTACGCTCGCTGCTTGGGAGGGCTCATTCGCCCATGGTCCGTAACACGTCCTGCTTGAGGATTTCGACGCTGCGCAGGTTGAGCAGGCGGATGACGCCCTTGTCCTTCAGCCGGGTGAAAACCCGTGACACGGTCTCGATGGTGAGTCCCAGATAGTCGCCGATGTCCATGCGCGACATCGGAAGTTCCACCTGCCGCAGGCCGCCTTGGCGCTCCACCATATCCACCAGGAAGGCGGCCACGCGTTCGATGGCGTTCTGGCGACCCAGGACGAGGAGGTGTTCCTGGGCCCTGGTCAACCCCCTGAGCGCCAGGGGCAGCAACTGATGTGACATGTCCGCCCCAGCATTGAAGCGGAAGACACGAACACAGGTGGCATTGATCGCTTCGGCGAAGAAGTGGTGCGTCGTGCCAGCTTCGAAGCCGAATGTCTCTCCAGCCAGGTGGAAGGCACTTATCTGCCGGCGGCCATCGGCAAGCAGTCGGTAAATGCGAACGGCGCCGAACTCGACCTGGTAGAAGGCTCCCGCCTTCCCGCCCTGGGCATAGATCTCTGAACCCGCTGGGAAGAAGCTGACCGGCTGCACCGGCCCGGAATCGAGTGGCGCTGGCAGGCCCGGCTGAGCAAGATGCGACGACAATGAAATCCTGGAGGAGGTGTAGGCTTGCATGGCTGTCTTCCCGGTTGATCCGTGACACAGCAATCGCGCAAATCGGCGGGTGCCGAAATTCGGTTATGTCCCTACGGGAAACTACCTAGGCGAGGCCTGGACGTCAGGCGGCCGCCCTGGCGTCGGCTGCGATCCCGCTGCCATCCGACCCTGCGTCTTCGACTTTGCAGATGGTGTCGTGATATCCGCGATATACCGGCTCCGCGGATGCGACTGTCGTGGTTGGCAGCTTGGTTATTGCTCCTCCCGATTATCTCGCGCATGGGTGTTGAGCCGGATCAAATCATTCGCGCCGCCGGTTGCCTATGGTTTGCCTACGCTCGGGATAGGTTGAATGCGCATCGCGATCCTGTCTGATATCCATGCCAATCGCGAGGCGTTCGACGCAGCCCTGGAGGCCGTCCGAAGGCACGATCCGGACGAGGTGGTGTTGCTCGGCGATCTGGTCGGCTACGGGCCGGATCCCATCTATGTGATCGAGAAGGCCATCGATCTGGTGGCGCGCGGCGCGCTTTGCATCATGGGCAACCACGACGAGGCAGTGGCGCGGAACCTGAGCAACATGACTGAGAATGCACGGTTCGCGGCCCAGTGGACCCGTGAACGCCTCGCTTCCACGCACCTCGATTTCCTGGCGCGATTGCCGCTTTCACTGCAATCCGAGAACCGGCTGTATGTGCACGCCAGTGCCGAGAGGCCAGAAAGATGGTCGTATATACGCGACGTCGATGCGGCAGAACGCTGCCTGTCTTCAACGGATGCCCAGTTCATTTTCTGCGGCCATACCCACGTGCCGGCCATCTATTATGCGCTACCCGGGCGTCGACCGATGCATTTTCAGCCGCTGGACAACGTGGCGGCGCCACTGTCGGCGCTGAGGAGGCATCTGATAATTGCCGGCGCTGTTGGTCAACCTCGCGATGGCAACCCGGCGGCATGCTTTGTTCTTGTCGACCCACAACGCCACGAGGTCACGATGGTTCGTGTCCCCTATGATCATGAAGAAACGGCACGCAAGATCCAGGCCGCCGGTCTGCCCGGTTGGCTTGGCATGCGTTTGAAGATCGGCCGCTGAGGAGACGTATTCCCATGCAAAGGTTTGAGGCAGGGGCAGTCATCGATGGTTTCGAGCTGGTGGAAAAGCTGCCTGCCGGCGGCATGGCCTCGCTCTGGCGGGCGACCAACCCGCGATACGAATTCCCGCTTGTGCTGAAGATACCGTTTCTCGACCCGGGCGGGGATGTTTCCGTCATCCTCGGTTTCGAGGCGGAGGAGCTGATCCTCAAACGCCTGTCAGGCCCGCATGTGCCGCGTTTTGCGGCAGCCGGCAGCTTGTCGCGGGTGCCCTATCTTGCCATGGAGTTCGTGGCGGGCACCGGCCTGGCGGATCTCGTCGGCAACGCGCCGCTCCCCGTGGACGAGGTGACAAGGATCGGCGCCGAGATCGCGACCGCACTCGCTGCCCTGCACCGGCAGAAGGTCGTCCATCTCGATCTCAAACCCGAGAATGTCATTCTCGCCGAGCGCGGGGCAGTGCTCCTCGACTTCGGGCTCGCTCGGCACGCGGAGCTTCCCGATCTTCTCGGCGCGGAAAGCTCGGTGCCGATGGGCACGGCCGCCTATATTTCACCAGAACAGGTGCTCGGAGAGCGGTCCGACCCTGCAAGTGACTTGTTTGCTCTGGGTTGCATCCTCTATCAGCTGGCAACGGGCGAGGAGCCGTTCGGGCGGCCGGCGACTTTTGCGGGGATGAAGCGCAGGCTCTATCACGCTCCAAGGTCGCCGAGAGATATCAACGATGCCATTCCGCGCTGGCTGGAAGCCATCATCCTGAGATGCATGGAAGTGGACAGGTCTCGACGATATGTCGAGGCGGCGCACCTTCTGTCCGACCTGAGGAACCCCGACCAGGTGGTGGTCGCAAGGCGCAAACCCCAGGACAAGGGAGTATGGGCCGCGATCGCCAGGCTGTTTCGCAAGACGGATGACAGATCGCTTGTCGGCAAGCCGACCTTGTCGAGGGCGCAGGCCGGCCCGTCCATTGTCCTCGCCGCGGTCGATCTGGCCAATGGCAGCGATGCGCTGGCGGGCGAGGTCCTCAATGAAACCGCTCGTGTGCTTGCTTCGCGCGAGGATTCCCGCCTGGCCTGCGTGACGGTCCTGAGGACCGAGATCATAGGCGAGACGCGGGCGGTCGACGAATCCGGACGCCCCGTCTACTTGAAACGGCTGGTGGCGCTGAAGGATTGGGCTCACCCACTTCATCTGCCGGAAGACCGCATCAGTTATCATGTGCTCGAAGCGGTCAGCCCCGCTGATGCGATCCTCGACTATGCCGAGCACAATGACGTCGGCCACATCGTCGTTGGTGCCCGGGCATCTTCGGCAATCCGCCGCCACCTCGGCAGCGTTTCGACCAAAGTGGTCGCACAGGCTCTTTGCTCGGTCTCGGTGGTCCGACTGAAGGTCGTCGAGGAACAAGCGCGGCCGCTTTGATGCGTTCCGATCAGGACCAAGGGCGTTTGACTCCGATCAAGGAAGGCTGGTGTCCTTGCCGTCAGATGGCTGTTCAAATGGAGAAGAGCCATGCAGACGAATGCAACGCCTCGATACGACGCCAGCGTCAACACGACCGGTTGCTGCCCCAGATTCAATCCCGAGGGCTGGGACGGTCAGGAACTGCACTTCAGGGACAAACGGTTTGTCAAAGCCACGACCCACAGCGTCATGCATATCCCGGTGAACATGGGCAGCGTCTTCGCGCGTGTCAACAAACACATCGAGGACGCCGGTGCTTCCGATCCCGATCAGCTCATCGTTCTCAGCAGGGATGTCTCGCCCTGGAGCAGCGAGCATCTGTTTGCGGCCTCGAAACCTGTCGCCAACGAAGAGATGACCACGCTGAGCGGCGACTATGTGACCAAATTGTTCGAGGGGCCATACAGCCAGGCGAGGGCGTGGGACGAAGAAATGCGGGAAATTGCGCGTCATCGAAACGCAGAGGGGCGCGAGGTCTATTTCTTCTACACGACATGCCCGAAATGCGCCGAAGCCTACGGCAAGAACTATGTCGTCGCCATCGCGGCGGTGGCCTAGGATCGTCCAGGTTCGGTGGCTGGAGCGCCGGGCTCGACCCAGGTACCGCGTTCCCCTCTGACGATTGCGACGGCGTCATCGAGCTTGCCGATCGCCGCGGGTTTCCCCGTTTCTTCAGCGAATTCGATTGCGGCACCGACCTTGGGCCCCATGGAGCCGGCTGGAAAATTCCGTTCCGAGATCTCCTTGGCGGTCACGCGCCGAAGCGCATGCGCGGCAGCCGTTCCATAGTCGACATAGACGGCGTCGACATCCGTCAGCATGAGCAGCATGTCGGCCTTTAACGCGCGAGCGAGAAGCGAGCTTGCCAGATCCTTGTCGATGACGGCCTCCACGCCGCAAAGACTGCCGTCATCCCGGGCTATCACCGGAACCCCGCCGCCGCCGGTGCAGACGACGATCACGCCACGTTCGACCAAAAACGAAATCACGGACGCTTCCAGAATCTCCAACGGCTTGGGCGAGGCCACGACACGGCGCCATTTTTCGCCATCGGGCGCGATCTGCCAGCCGCGCTCGCCGGCAAGCCTATGCGCGGTTGCCTTGTCGTAGACCGGGCCGATCGGCTTCGTCGGGTGAGCGAAAGCCTGATCTTGCGGATCTACTTTCACCTGCGTCAGCAGGGTCGCAAAAAGCCTCTCCTTGAGGAGGTTGCCGAGCTCCTGCTCGATGACGTAACCGATCATGCCGGCGCTCTCGGCGCCAAGCACGTCGAGCGGAAACGTGCCGCCGTCCGACGTTGCCGCTGCCTGCAGGGCCAGAAGTCCCACCTGAGGCCCATTGCCGTGTGTGACGACAATCGAGTGCCCTTCGTCGACAAGTTCCGCGAGCACCGAAGCGGCGCGCACGATGTTGGCGCGCTGGTTGTCGGCTGTCATCGGTTCTCCACGACGCAGCAATGCGTTTCCGCCGAGCGCAACAACGACAAGCATCTCAGTTGCCGATCGTGGCGACGAGCAGGGCCTTGATCGTGTGCATCCGGTTTTCGGCCTGGTCGAAGACAATCGACGCAGCCGACTCGAATACGTCGTCGGTGACCTCCATGCAGTCGATGCCGTACTCCTTTGCGATGAACTCGCCGATCTCGGTACCGGTGTCGTGGAACGCCGGCAGGCAATGCATGAATTTGACGTGGGGATTGCCGGCGGCAGCCATCACCTCGCCGGTGACCCGATATGGTGTCAGAAGGCGAATGCGCTCGGCCCAGCCCGATTTGTCCTCGCCCATCGACATCCACACGTCGGTGTAGATGAAATCAGCATCCTGCACGCAACTCGACACGTCCTCGTCGAGCCGGAAGCGGCCGCCGCTTTGTGCTGCCAGCCCTCGGACATGGGCGCAGAATGCCTCATCCGGCCAGAGCTCCCTTGGCGAGGCTATGCGCATGTCGATGCCGACCTTGGCAGCTCCAAGCGCCAGCGACAGCGCGACATTGTCGCGCCCTTCGCCAACGAAGGCGACGGTCATGTCAGAAAGATGCTTGTGCGTGAATTCGCGCATGGTCATGAAGTCGGCGAGAATCTGGGTCGGATGCGCCTCATCGGTGAGGCCGTTGTAGACGGGCACGCCGGCATGCGCGGCAAGCAGTTCGGCCTGATGCTGGCCAAAGCCTCGGTATTCGATCGCGTCGTACATCCGGCCGAGCACGCGAGCAGTATCCTTCATCGATTCCTTGTGGCCGATATGACTGCCGGTGGGGCCGAAATAGGTAACATGAGCGCCCTGGTCATAGGCCGCTACCTCGAACCCGGTCCGCGTGCGCGTCGAATCCTTCTCGAAGATCAACGCGATGTTCTTCCGGACAAGACGCGGGATTTCGTGGCCGGCGAGCTTGGCTGCCTTCAGGTCGGCTGCGAGCTTCAGCAGGAAACGGATCTCGTCGGCCGTGAGATCGTCCAAGGTCAGGACGGAGCGGCCATGAAGATTGATCGACATGGGAATTCCTTTCGGTTCAGATCGGGTCGCGCACAATCGGGCAGGTCATGCAGTGCCCGCCGCCTCGGCCGCGGCTGAGTTCGGCGCCTTCGACTGTGATCACTTCAATCCCGGCACGGCGCAGCAGTGTGTTGGTGTAGACGTTGCGGTCGTAGCCGATGACCACGCCGGGCTCGACCGCAACGACGTTGTTGCCATCATCCCATTGCTCGCGCTCGGCCTCGTAGCGGTCGCCGCCGGTGGCGATGATGCGCAGCGACTTCAGACCAAGGGCTTCCGCAACCACCGTCGTGAACGGCTTTGCCTCATCGGTGACCTCGACGGCCGTCTCTCCATCGCCAGGCCGCAGTGAGAAAGTGCGCATCCGGTCGACCACCGGCGGATACAACGTGACAAGGTCGCGATCGCAGAAAGTGAAGACGGTGTCGAGATGCATGAAACTTCGGTCCCTGGGCATCAGCGCAGCAATCACACGCGTCGCCTCGCCGGAGGCAAACAGGCTGCGCGCGAGATCGCCGACGGCTTGCGGCGTGGTGCGCTCGCCCATGCCGACGAGAACCGCTCCACCACCGATCGGCATGACGTCGCCGCCTTCCAGGCTGGTTCCTGTTCCCAGATCCGGTGAAACAAAGGGCACCCCGCTGTCGCGGAAGCGGGGATGGAAGCGGTAGACGGCTTCGACATTGGCCGCCTCCGGGCGCCTTGCAGGCCAATACATGGAATTGACCGAGACCGACCCGTAAATCCAGCAGGAGCTGTCACGCGTGAAAAGCTGGTTCGGCAGCGGCGGCACTACGAAATCTTGAGGAGCGAGCGTCCTTCCGGTCAGGCCTTTGGGTTCGAAAGGAAGCTCTGCCCGGGCAATGCCGCCGACAAGGCAGGACGACAATTGCTCCGATGACATCTCGTTGAGCCATCCCCGCAGTTCGCCGACCATGTCCAGCCCGACGACGCCGGGATGAATCCGGCGGTCGAGGAGCCAGTCGCGCGCCTTGCTCAGGCGCATTGTCTCAGCCAGGAGTTCCCCGAAGGAATGCACCAGCACGCCGCGTTCGCGCAAGGCATCGACGAAGACGTCATGCTCGTGGCGGGCCCGCTTGACCCACAGCACGTCGTCGAAGAGCAGCGCCTTGCAGTTGTCCGGTGTCAGCCTGCGTAGGCTGAGGTCCGGACGGTGGACCATCACCTCGCGCAGCCGGCCGACTTCGGAATGGACACCCAGGCTTGTCATCGCGTCAACCCTCGCACAGCGGGCCTCTCACAGCGGACTGACGGCGCCGGTCCACATCTCGTAGACCGCGAGGATGGCGACCGCGATGAGGATCCCGGCGAGGGCGGCCTCGGCGGTATGGAACACGCGCTGATTGGTTTCACGGCGCGCCCAGACGTAGAAGATGATGCCTGGGGCATAGAGGATCGCGCACATGAACAGGTAGGCCGGGCCTGCTGCATAGACGAGCCACAAGCCGTAGACCGTTGCCACCAACCCGGCCAAAAGCGGGCCAGTGCGTTGCTCGCCGCTCTCGTAGCTCTCGCCGGTCAGCGCGAGCTTGGCAGCGTAAGCTCCAGAAAAGATATAGGGAACAAGGATTGCGGCCGACGCGATGTAGAACAATGCCTGATAGGTGCTTTGCGCGAACAGCGTGATCACCAGGAAAGCCTGGACAAGGAGGTTGGTGATCAGAAGTGAGGTCGCCGGCACACCGCGATCGCTTTCACGGCCGAAGAATTTCGGCATTGTCCCATCCTTGGCGGCGACATGTGGAATTTCTGCCGCGAGCAGCGTCCAGCTCAGGAAGGCGCCAACCACCGATACCACAAGCGCGAGGTTGATCAGGATAGCGCCGAAGGGACCGACAACCGCTTCCAGCACGCCCGCCATAGACGGATTCTTCAGCACTGCGAGCTCGGGTTGGCTGAGGATGCCGAGCGACAGCAGCGACACCAGGGCGTAGAGCGCAAGGCAGGTGAAGAAGCCGAGAACAGTTGCCGTGGCGATGTCCTTGCGACGTTCTGCGCGGCCGGAAAAGACGCTGGCGCCTTCGATGCCGATGAACACCCACAGGGTCACCAGCATCGTGCTCTTCACCTGTGCGGTGATCGAACCGAGACTGGCGTTGCCCAGACCGGTGAAGTCGAGCGACCAGACTTGCAGTTTGAAGGCAACCACGACAACCCCGACGAACAGGACGATCGGAGCGATCTTTGCCGCCGTGACGATGAGGTTCACGACCGCTGCCTGCCGGATACCGGCGAGAACCAGGACGTGGATCAGCCAAAGCAGGATCGATGCGCCGAGCACCGCCTGCCATGTGTTCCCATCACCGAAGGCCGGAAAGAAATAGGACAACGCGCTGAACACGATCACCGCGTAGGAGACGTTGCCGACCCAGGCGCTGATCCAGTAGCCCCAGGCGCTGTTGAAGCCGATGAAGGGGCCGAAGCCGGCCTTGGCGTAGGCGTAGGGCCCTGCGTCCAGCTCGGGCTTGCGGGTGGCTAGCGATTGATAGACGAAGACCAGTGCCAGCATGCCCACGGCTGTGATCGCCCAGCCGATCAGGATGGCAAGGGGGCCGGCCCCTGCAGCCATATTTTGCGGAAGGCTGAATACGCCGGAGCCGACCATCGAACCGATCACCAGTGCGGTGAGGGCCCCTACACGAAGTTTCGTTGGCGCCGCAGTCGCGACTCTCCGAACTGGGACGTTGATATCAGTCGTAGTCATGGACGCTCTCCCTAATCTGAAGGCTCTGATGGGAGGCAATAGACAGGAAGCCAGCACCAACGGCTTTGATGCGGGTCAATAAGCCTTTGCTGAATAAAGCTGAATAAAAGAGTGGCGATGGTGTTCCGGTTTCTGGGTCGCATCGCGTGCTTTCCGAGCCATGTCGAACAGGAGCGACCGACTTGCGCCCCAGAAATCGTCCAAGGCGCAAATCGGGCCCGGTCGGTTAATGGCTGTCAGGCAATGTCCGCCGGCTCGGCTTTGCGTTTTCGCCCCGTGATCATGGCCCGTACCAGGTTTTCGCGATGGCGAAAGCTTGCCAGAACGACGCCGCCTATATGGAAAAGGACCAGCAGAAGTAGGCCGTGTGCGCTGAGGCTGTGCATCGTTTCGACCCACGACACGCCGAAATAGGCGTCCGTCGTCATCAGCCAACCGGTCAGTGCGGTTGAACCCATCGCCGCGATCAGCATGAGTATCATTGCACCGCCGGCAGGGTTGTGGCCGATGTAGCGGGCTTCGCGACCGTGCAGCAACGCCCAGAGGTAGCGCAGCACCGTTTCCGGGTCACGCACGAATTGCGAGAAGCGCGCATAGGGTGTGCCAAGGACACCCCACACGAGCCGCGTCACGACCAGCCCGGCAGCAGTGTAGCCAGCCCAATAGTGGACGTCCTCCGAAGAATGGGAAGTGAGCCAGGCCGTGACGAAGCTGAGCACCAGCGCCCAGTGAAAGCCTCGCACGACTCGGTCCCAGACGCGCACCATCTCCAGCGATGGTTGCGCGTCCGCCGCTATTGAAGCGTTCCGATCAGTTTTCGCCGGCTTCGGCATTATCGAGCTTTTCAAGGGTCTCGGCATTGTAGGCGAGATTCACTTTCTTGCCGACCTTGTCGACTGCGTAGACTTCATAGCAACCCTTCTCGACCTTGATCTGGCGGACCGTGAGACCTTCGCCGATCAATTGCGCCTCGAGCGTTGCCTTGGGCTTGAACTGTGATTTCGGCGCGGTGCTGCAGCTGCCGCCAGCAGCGAGCGCCGGTCCTGCAAGCATGCCGGCGAGCGCGGCGAGGACGAGTGTGCGATACATAATGGCTCCATTCGAGAGGTTGGGCGCTGATGTTGCGCCTTGAGGGGTGGATTTCGACCGGTTCGGCCAGACGGCGGTATGACCGTCATTGGTGCGGGATAGCCAATTCAACCTGACAACTGGCTGACAGCGGCTTCGGCATCGCCGATCGGGCTCACCGCCGGTCGGTTTGATTTGGCGCAAGGATCGCGGGTGGCGCCGCGAGCAGGATGGTGGCCGGGATACAGAGCGCTTCTGCTACTATCCCAAGGAGAAAAGTCATGAAAACCATGTTGAGGAGAGCTTCGCTTGGGGTTGCCGCCATAATGCTTATGCTCGGCAGCGCCAGCGCGACCCGGGCTGCTTCGATTGTCCAGGTCTCTTTGTGGGACAAGGGGGCAAGCGTGCAAATGCCCATGGGGCTCGCTTATGCGACGCCCGGGATCGATCTTTCGAAGGCCACCATGGGTATGAAGGCTTCCCCCGGAGCGGTGAAGGCCGGGGAGGTCACATTCAACGTGAAAAATGACTCCAAGGACACCGTTCACGAAATGATCGTCATGTATCTTGCCGATCCTGGCAAGCCGCTTCCCTATCTGGATGCCGAGAACCGGGTCGACGAAGACAAAGCAGGCGACAAGGGCGAGGTTTCAGAGCTCGATCCCGGCAAATCAGGCGCATTGACCGTCGAACTGAAGGCTGGAAAATACCTGCTTGTCTGCAACGTACCGGGTCACTATGGAGCCGGCATGTGGACCGAATTCACTGTCGATCCATAGGCCTTGAACCTGGCGACCCTGCGATTGTCGCAGTTTTTGAAAGCTCGCCGGGATCGCCGGTCCTGTCGGTTTGGCTGCCGCAGGACGGCAAGGTTACGACCGAAGGCAAGGTCAACGGTTGGGCCGAGCGTTGGCTCGACGAAACAGACGGATTGGGCGGTCTGGGCATTTTTTCCTGCGGCGTATGGAGCGCGTCATGAAAGCGATGGTGCTCGAAAAGGTCGGCGCCCCCTTGAAGCTGGTCGACAGGCCCGATCCCATGCCTGGGACGGGCGAGATAAGGCTGAAGGTCGAGGCATGCGCTGTCTGTCGCACTGATCTGCACGCGATTGATGGGGATCTGCGTCATCCAAAACTGCCGCTCATTCCGGGTCACGAAATCGTCGGCATCGTCGATTCTGTGGGCAAGGGCGTCGCGCGGTCCAGGGTGGGGCGCCGAGTTGGCGTACCTTGGCTCGGTCACACTTGCGGGCATTGTCCCTACTGCCTCGCAGGGAGTGAAAACCTTTGCGATCAGCCGGATTTCACGGGCTACACGCGCGATGGCGGCTTCGCCAGCCATGTCATTGCGGACGCGCAATTCGCTTTCGATCTGGACCGGGATGCCGATCCCGTATCGCAGGCGCCGTTGCTTTGCGCTGGCCTGATCGGCTGGCGATGCCTGAAGAAGGCCGGTGACGGCAAGCGGCTCGGGATTTACGGCTTCGGCGCTGCCGCGCATATAGTCGCCCAGATCGCGATCTGGCAAGGTCGTGAGATCTTCGCTGTCACCCGGCCGGGTGACAAGCAAGCACAGGAATTTGCTCGTACGCTCGGAGCGACCTGGGCGTGTGGCTCTGATGAACTTCCGCCAAGGCAGCTCGATGCCGCGATCATCTTCGCTCCCGTCGGTGACCTGGTGCCGATCGCGCTTGGCGCTGTCCGTAAGGGCGGCAGGGTGATTTGCGGCGGCATCCACATGAGCGACATTCCGGCGATGGCCTATGAGTTGCTCTGGGAAGAGCGTGAATTGGTGTCGGTGGCAAACCTGACGCGCCGCGACGCGGAAGAGTTCTTTCCCATTGCCAGGCGCGCCCAGGTGCACACGCACACCAAGGTGTACCCGCTGGAGCAGGCCAATCAGGCGCTGGACGATCTGAGGCAAGGCAGATTGAGCGGCGCCGCCGTCCTGGTGCCATGATTGACAGTCGAGAATTATCCGGCCCGTCCTCCCAGACCGCGCATTTGCCGGATCCACTTCGCACGGGTCGCATCGCCGGCGCCGGCGACCATGCCGAACAATGTCTCACGCACCGGACTGATGCCGACGAAATGCAGGATGCTCCGCCGCATGCCGGCCAGGCCATGTCCAAGGAACCACAGGCGGTAGAGAACGGCAGGCATGCCCATCGTCACCACGACGCGTGCGGAGCGGCCGCGAAGCAATGTCTTGGTGAAGCCGCCGCCCTTGTCCGGGTAGGCAAAGGCGGTTCCCGGCCGCATGACCTGTTCCAGGAATGCCTTGAGCATGGCCGGCATGGTTCCGAGCCACAGTGGAAAGACAAAGACGATGTGCTCGGCCCAGACGATCGCGTCGGCGGCCTCCCTGAGGCCGGCGGGAACCGCACCATGCTCGAACTCCTGCATTGTCCGCAGCATTGGAAAATCGAGCGCCGCCAGATCGACCCGGCGCACGGCGTGTCCCGCCTTCTCCGCGCCATCGCCATAGGCTTTGGCAAGGCCGCGGCAGAGCCGCTCGGGGGACGGGTCGGGATGGCCGACCACAATGAGGATGCGTCGCGACATGGTCTACTCGCAGCAAATCTGTCGTCGCGGCGTCAAGGCCGCTCGACCCGTGCCACCTGGTAGGTGTGCATGGCGCCGTTGCGCTCGATCGACACATATTCGCCGGTCACGAACCGTTCGTCGCCGAGATGAAAGCCGATTTCGTCGTCGCGATCGCCTTCGGCGTAGTCGAAATACCATTGTCCGCCCGGCTTGCGCCTCAGTCTGCCGATCAGGTCCTCCTCGCCGGTGCGGAAGCGGCGAACGCGACAGGAAGCCCTGTGCGATTTCCACTCTTCCGCATCGATCCGGCCTTCGCCGGTCAGCGGAGCCAGCACGTCGTAGCCCTCTTCGCGGTCGCCTTCCGGGTGACCCTTTTCACGGGCCAGCAGCAGCCGGACGTGGCGGAATTTGGGGGTGAGAT
Source organism: Mesorhizobium sp. WSM4312 (assembly GCF_002294875.1). Taxonomy (NCBI): domain Bacteria; kingdom Pseudomonadati; phylum Pseudomonadota; class Alphaproteobacteria; order Hyphomicrobiales; family Phyllobacteriaceae; genus Mesorhizobium; species Mesorhizobium sp. WSM4312. Next base: position 127,279 of record NZ_NSFU01000017.1, read on the forward strand.
CCTTCAAACTGGTCATGGCAAACTCCTTTACGGAGTTTCATAGAGCGGTGGCTGGACCTGGCCCTTGATCCGCATCAAACAAAACCCGGTCGCCGCGCGTCTTTCAGGTGCCGAGCAACAGCATGGCGCCGTAGCCGGCGGCCGCAGCGGCCAGGGTTGCGCCGGCCAGAGGCACCCAGAATCTGACCGGACCGGCAAATACCGCGAGCGACAGCCGGCCGACAGCATTTGCCGCCAGCGCCGCGAGCACGGCCCGGCCCACCGTCTCGATGGACACGGAATGCTTGGCCAGGCGCAACGCGCCGAGCACCGCAACATCGACATCGAACGTACCTGCAAGCGCCGAACTCGCCAGCAAGCCGCGCCCGCCGAATTGGGCGGCCAATCCGGCGCTCGCGGTCGCGACGATCGCGAAGAGCAAGGCGAAGAGCAGCAATGGGCCAAGTTCGAAGGGATTGCGTGCCATGGCGCTCCCTTCGCCATTTCCTCTATCGCGGGTCAGCAGCAATGCGCCGCAGGCAGCGAAGACGAGGGCAGCCGCGATGGCCGGAATGCCGACCCAGGCGAAGACGCTCGGCTCGATGATCAGAACCACGGCGCAGACGCGGAGCACGGAAACCAATGCAGCCAATGATGCCGCTCCTGCGAGCGAAAGCGGGTTGCTTGCCGAAGCGGCGTTGCGGGCAAGCGCCAAGGTCACGGCGGTGGACGAGACGATCGCCCCGGCGAGCGAACTGACGAGCAGGCCGCGCGTATTTCCCAGAATACGAACAGCCACATAGCCAGCGAACGAAATCGAGGCCATCAGCACCGTCAGGAACCAGACCTCCCACGGATTGAAACCTCCCCACGGGTCCATCGTCCGGTTCGGCAGCAAGGGCAGGACGATCGCCGTCATCACCGCCAGGATGAGAGCCGATCGCAGTTCGATCCAGGTCAGTCGCTTCAGCAGGCCGTGCAGCACCTCTCGGCTGGCCAGGATTGCCGCCAATGCCGCACCGCCGGCGGCAGCCGCCCGATAGTCGTCGGTGACCGAAAGCGCGCCCAGCGCAAAAACGCCAAGCCCCGCGATCACGCTCGTGACACTGAAATCCTCGTCATGGGCAGCTTCGCGCGCCTTGTACCAGGCAAAGATTGCGGCAAAGGCGATGAACCCGCCGACCAGCACCGATACTGCACCGAGTGCGTTGGCAAGTGCGGCCAGAACGCCGCCGAGCAGGCCGGATATGCCAAAGGTGCGAATGCCCGCCGTGCGGCTGCGATCGGGCGCCTCCCGTTCGCGCCAGCCACGTTCCAGTCCAACGAGCAAGCCAATTGCCAGGGCCAGTCCGAGCCGGGCGATAAGCGGATCCATTGCCGCTGCGGCTTTCAGGCGGCGACCGTCGACAGACGGTCGCGAACCCACCCGACGATCTGGCCTGCCGTCATTGCGCCTGATCTGCGCGCGATTTCACGCCCGCCATGGAAGAGGATCATCGTCGGGATGCCGCGAATGCCGAGCCTTGCCGCAACACCCTGCTCATTGTCTGAGTTGAGCTTGAGCAGGCGAACATGTGGCTCCAGTTCGCGCGCCGCCGCTTCGTAGGCCGGAGCCATCATCTTGCACGGGCCACACCATGGTGCCCAGATGTCGACGACAACGGGAATACTGCTGCGCGCAATCTCGTGGTCGAACGCCTTGGCGTCGACGTCCAGCGGGTGACCTGAAAACAGCCTGTTCCCGCACTTTCCGCATTTGGCCTCGTCGGCATTGCGCGCCGGCGGCAGGCGATTGACCCCGCCGCATTTGCCGCAAACCACCAGATTCTGCTGTGCCATGCCCGTTCACCGATCCGTTGTTGTCCACTATGCGCGCCGGAGACGTCCGTCGCCAAGGGCGCGCAGTGCGTTCAAGATGACCGCCACGTCGATCCCTTCCTGAAGCAATGCACCTGCCACCGGTGCGATCTGCCCCATGGCCGCCGCAGCCATTGCCACACCCGAGAGCGCCAGCCCGACAACGATGCTCTGCAGGGCGATCGCACGCGTCCGTCGGGCGATCCGCACCGCCTCGGCGACAGGCCCCAGCCGGTCGGTGAGAACGATGACATCGGCCGCTTCGGACGAGGCTGTCGCCCCGCGCGCGCCCATGGCGACGCCGACCGTCGCCGCGGCAAGGGCGGGCGCATCGTTGATGCCATCGCCAACCATCATTGTCGGCGCTCTTGCTTTCTCGGCCTCGACGATCGCGACCTTGTCCGCGGGAATGGCATCGGCGACGACGGCGTCCAGATCCAGCATGGAAGAGATACGCTTTGCGGCGGCACCGTCATCACCCGTCAGCAGGACCATGCGCGTGATGCCGGCCGAGCGCAGGTTGACGAGCGTGTCGTGTGCATCGGCACGCATCGCATCGCCGAAAGTAAACACGCCGGCAAGTCGTCCGCCAAGTGCGACAAAAATCCTGAGCACCGGCTCGTCCCGGTATTTTTCTTCGCCGCTTTTCGCCCAGCCGGGCAGCGGCTTGTCGGCGAGCACGAGAGCCCGCGATCCCGCCGCGATCGCCATGTTTTCGACCCGACCCTTCAGGCCCGCGCCGCGATGCTCGCGGACATCACGCGGAGGCGAAAGCATCAGCTGTCTGCCGCGCGCCGTCCGGATGATCGAGTCGGCGAGCACATGGTGCGAGGCCTGCTCCAGGGATGCCAACAGGCGCAGCAGATGGCTCGCGTCGCGGCCGGGCGCGGCTTCGATTTCGATGAGCTCGGCGCCGCCGATGGTCAAGGTCCCCGTCTTGTCGAAGATCGCTGTTCGGGCTTGCGCGAGGGCCTCCAGGGCCGTGCTGCCTTTCATCAGGATGCCGGCCCGTGCGGCTCGCGAGACGCCGCCGATGAACGCAACAGGAGCAGCGAGGATGAGCGGGCAGGGCGTTGCGACGACCAGCACCGCAAGCGCCCTGATCGGGTCGCCGGAAATATACCAGGCGGCGCCGGAAACCAGCAGAGTGGCTGGCAACAGGAACAGGGCAAAGCGGTCCGCCATGCGAATGAACGGAGATTTCGCGGTCTGTGCTGCGGCGACCATGCGCACGATCGCTGCATAAGTGCTTTCCTCGGCGAGGGCCGAAGCCCGCATGCTGAAGGTCTCGCCCGCATTGACAGTACCGCTACGCAGCATGTCGCCCGCGGTCCGTCGTTCCGGCAGCGGCTCTCCGGTCACCGCGGACTCATCGATCGAGGCTGAAGCATCGAGCAGGATACCGTCGACCGGAAGCAGTTCGCCGGCGCGTACCAGAAGGGTGTCGCCGACAACGACCTTTTCGACGGAAATCCTTTCCGTTCCGTGTGTCGATTCGCGGTGTGCGACACGCGGTGACCGGTCGGTGAGTGCCTTGAGGTTCCGCTCGGCACGGCCGCGGGCAAAATCCTCGAGCACGGTGCCGCCGGCATACATGATGGCGACCACTATCGCGGCCAGCGGTTGTCCAAGCAGCAGCGCGGCGGACATGGACACCAACGCAATTGCATCGACACCAAAGCGGCCGATCCAGAAATCACGCAGAATGGAGATGGCGAGAGCCGCCACCACGGGCAAGGTGGCCACCGTCCAGATCGTGCCGGCATCAAAGGGCCCGAGCCCGCTTCGCCAGGCTCCGATGCCGCCAGCGAAACCCAGGATCGCGATGACCAGCAATGCGCGCCGCAGAGTGGACTCGTTCATGCGATGCCTTCCGATTTGATCGATGCCCACCAATTTTCGCTGGCACTGACGGGCGTGTCGAACTCAAGCAAACAGCTAGTCCCGATAGGCTGGTGAAGACTTTGATCCAACGCAACGAACGGGCAAGATCGACAGGCGATTATCGCTACGAACAGGAGGCATAGGGGTGACGATCCGAAATCTCGAATATGCGTTCGCTCCGAAGTCGGTCGCCATCTTCGGTGCATCAGGGCGTGACGGCTCGGTCGGCCGTGTCGTGTTCGACAACATCGTCAACGGCGGCTTTGAAGGCGAGATCTGGCCGGTCAACCCGAAATATTCCGAAATTGGAAATCGGCCGTGCTACGCCAAGACTGCCGTTCTGCCTGATATTCCAGACCTCGGTGTCATCGTCACGCCGCCGGACACGGTTCCCGGCATCGTGCGCGAGCTCGGTGACAGGGGGACGCGGGCCGCGGTCGTGATCACCGCCGGGCTTACCCGCGAGAACGGCCTGCGTCAGGCCATGCTCGACGCTGCCAAGCCCACACTGTTCCGCATCATCGGGCCGAATACGGTCGGACTGATGATCCCGCCCGTCAAACTCAACGCCGGATTTGCGCATATGGCCGCCAAGCCTGGCAACATCGCACTGCTGTCGCAATCAGGCGCCATTGCCACGTCGCTGATCGACTGGGCAGGCGATAACAATGTCGGCTTCTCCCAGATCGTCTCGCTCGGCGACATGGCCGATGTCGATGTGGGGGACTGCCTCGACATGCTGGCGGGCGACATGCACACCCACGCCATCGTGATGTATCTCGAAACCATTCCCAATCCGCGCAAGTTCATGTCGGCGGCGCGCGCCGCCGCGCGCCTCAAGCCGGTGATCGTTATCAAATCGGGCCGGCACGAGCAGGCGGCCAAGGCCGCCGCCACCCATACCGGCGCGCTGTCCGGGGCGGATCGTGTGGTCGATGCCGCATTGCTGCGCGCAGGCATCCTGCGCGTCAAAGGCCTGGCCGAGTTGTTCGATGCGGTTGAAACGACCGCCCGCTTCGCTCCGCTGGAGCGAGCCCGCGTCGGCATCGTCACCAATGGCGGTGGCGCCGGCGTGCTTGCCGTCGACCAACTTGTCGACTGCAACGGGGAACTGGCCGAACTCGCACCGGGAACGATTGCCCGCCTGGATGCCGTCCTGCCGGCCACATGGTCGCATGCCAATCCGGTCGACATCATCGGCGACGCTCCGCCTGAGCGTTACCGGGCCGCGGTCGAGGCCATCGCGGCCGATGCTGGGACCGACGTTGTCCTGGTCATGAACTGCCCGACCGGGCTCGGCTCGCCGCTCGCCGCGGCAAGCGCGGTGGCAACGCTCGCGCAGGACGGCAAGATCGGCGGCAAACCGGTCCTGACCTGCTGGCTTGGCGAACACACGGCGCGCGAAGGGCGACGTGTTCTTCAGGACGCCGGGATTGCCAGCCTCGAGACACCCGCTGATGCCGCGACGGCCGTATCCTACCTCGCCGACTGGTCGCGAGCGCAGCGGGCCCTGCTGCGTACGCCGTCGAGCCACGGCGAGGCCGCCACGAGAGGTCGAGAAGCGGTGCTTGCCCTATTCAGGCGGGTCGCCAGGGAAGGCCGGTGCATGCTGACCGAACCCGAGGCCAAGGCGGCGATTTCCGCCTACGGCATCCCGGTGCCCGAAACGATCATCGCCAGATCCCCTGCCGAAGCGGGGAAAGCGGCGAGCCGGCTTCTCAAGACATCCGAGCAGGTCGTCGTCAAGCTGCTGTCAAAGGCGATCTCGCACAAATCGGACATTGGCGGGGTGGTGCTCGGCATAGCATCCGCGGCGGCAGCCGAGGAGGCCGCCCGCTCGGTGAAGGCCCGGTTGCGCAAGCACGACCCCCAGGCCGATATCGAGGGTTATGCCGTACAGCCGATGGTGGTGCGAAAGCAGGCTCAGGAACTGATCCTTGGTGTCACCCGCGATCCAATTTTCGGCCCGGTTCTGCTATTCGGGGCGGGTGGCGTCGCCGTTGAAGTGACCGACGATACCGCAATCGCGTTGCCGCCGCTCGACGACGTTCTTGCCGGTGACCTGATCGGGCAAACGCGGATCGGCCGGCTGCTCGCCGGATTCCGCGATCGCAAACCCGCGGATCGGCAGGCGATCGTCGCGGTGCTCAACGGGCTGTCGCAGATGGTCGTCGACTTTCCGTGCCTCGTATCAATGGACATCAATCCGTTGCTCGCCGACACCGACGGTGTGATCGCATTGGATGCACGCATCGAGATCGAACCGGAGCGCGTGGAAGAAGCCGGGCCGAATCCCGCACTGTGCATCCGGCCTTACCCGTCAGGTTGGGAGAAGGAAATTTCGGCAGGAGGCGCTCGCTATCGTATCCGGCCGATCAGGCCGGGGGACATTGCGCTCTATCCCGAATTCCTCGGCAGGATTTCGCCCGACGATCTGCGCCTGCGGTTTCTGTCGCCGCGCAAAGGCTTCTCCGACCAGATGTTGAAGCGGCTCACCCAGCTCGACTACGACCGCAACATGGCTTTCGTCGCATTGGACACGAGCACTGGCGCGCTGGCAGGCATCAGCCGCTTGTCCTGCGATCCCGACCACGTCAGCGCCGAATACGCATTGCTGGTGCGGACGGACTTGCAGGGTCATGGTCTGGGTTGGGAGTTGCTCAGCCAGATCATCGATTATGCAAAGGCCGACGGGATCCGCCGCATCGAAGGTATCGTGCTCAGTGAGAACAGCAAGATGCTGGCAATGTGCCGTGAATTCGGCTTCTCCATCATGCGCCTTCCGAACGAGCCGGGGCTTGTCGAGGCCAAGCTCGAACTCGGTTGAGGTCGATCATTCGCAACAGTCAGGAGGCCGTGCGCAAGGTCTCGGAAGCATCGCGCTGCCAACATCTCCTCAGTTCCGCGGCGATGTCGACGGGCTTTCGATCGGAATCGGTCCTGCGCCAGCTGGCCTTGCCGGCTTTTCGCTGCAATTGACGCGAGAGGATATCCACCGTTGCATCCGAGGGACCGCCCTTGCGTTCGCTGACCCGTTGCCAAAGGACGAGTGGATCCGCCTCCAGCCAGAAACCGAAGAATGGAATACCCCGGTCTCGCGCCGCCTTCTCGATCCGCTCACGATCGGCCGGTCTGTCGAAGACCGCATCAGCTACAACCGAGCCGCCCTCGGAGAGAATCAGGCCGGCGCGCCATGCCATTTCGTTGTAGACGCGGTCGGACACATCCGGTCGGTAGGCCTTGTCCGGCAGCCTGGTCTCGGCGGGCACGCCGTGCATCGCTTTGCGGATGCGGTCGCTTTCGACTATGCGCGCTCCGGGCGGCGCACCGACATGGGCGGCGAGCGCCTCGGCAATAGTCGTCTTGCCTGAACCACTGAGGCCGCCGATGGCAACGAGCCTCGGCGGCGTTTGCTGCAGAAATGTTCGGGCCAGTTCGAAATAGGATTGGGCCTCGGCAGTCAATTTGCCGGAATCGGCGCTGCCTTCCTCGACCTGGGTGGCGGTGACATGCGCGCGCACAGCTGCGCGCACCGCCATGAAGAAAGGCAGCAGGACAAAGCCATCCTCGTCATCGGCCTCGTCGAGGTAGCGGTTCATCACGAGATTGGCGAGCTCTGGGAAACCGCGATGCCAAAGGTCCATCAGCAAGAAGGCAAGGTCGTACAAGACATCGATGCTGGCGATCTGGTCATTGAATTCGATGCAATCGAAGAGGCGAGGCTCGCCATCGAAAAGGCAGATGTTGCGCAGGTGCAGATCGCCATGACACTGGCGGATTTTGCCCGCAGCCTCCCGGCGATCCAGCAATCCGGAATGGCGCGCGAGTGCGGTGCGGAAAGCCGCGGCAAACGTCTCGATCTCCCGCTTTGTAAAAACATGGCTGGTGCCAAAGCCGGCCTCGTTGATGTCGAGCACGCCCATCAAATTGAACGAGCCGGTGCCGTTGTGGATCCTCGGCGCGGCACGATGATATCCCACGACCATGCGTGCGACGGCCGTCATCAACGCTGGCGTCAGTTCTCCTGCGGTCGCCATCCGATCAAGGAGCCTCGACTGATCAAACCGGACCATCTCGATCACCGCATCGACCATTTGGCCGGCACCATCGAAAACGAGTTTGCCGTCGACTTCGCGGGTAATGCGCCGCACGCACAGATAAAGGCCGGGTGCGGTCTTGGCGTTGAGTTCCACCTCTTTCTCGCAAGCGGCCAGCCTTAGTGCTGGCGTCGAGAAATCGACATAGGGCAGCTTGACCGCCCGTTTGATCTTAAAGGCACGTCCACCAATCAAGAAAATTCGCGATATATGGGTCTCGATCGCTTCGACCGGTCCCGTCATGCCATAGGAGGCGGGATCAAGCAGGAACGCGATAGCGGATTGCTGCTCGTCAACGACCATGTCCGGCCTCTTCCATGCAGGCATCGTGCTGAGACTGTTGGAGCCTTGTGCTTTCATTGCTGCAACGTCTCGACATAACCGGCCAGATCATGGATCCGTTCCCTGGTGACGATTTCCCCGGCATTCGGGCCATATTTCTTCACGTCACCGGGAAGGAATTGCCGGCCCCAGACCGGCATGTCGCGATCGCCATGCGCCGGCACCATGCCGCGACCGTCGATGACGGCAAAAACGCGCCAATAGGGGAATTCGCCGCCATTGCGCCTGGAGAGGCGCGTCAGGTCGCTCGGCCGCTTCAACAACTCGTCGCCCAACGGGCCGTCGCCCTTGCCGTCTGGGCCATGGCAGACGGCGCATGAGTTCATGTATTCCGCCTTGCCGTTGCCGAGTTCCTGGGCGCCAGCCGCGTTGAGGGCCAATCCCGCCAGAATCGCCGCGATCAGGAATTTCATCTGCGTTTCCCCGATTGATCGACCGAAACTACAGCGTTGGCTTCCCCGCACGTTGATACGGATCAAATGCCGCCACTCCGGTGTTTGACTCAGCGCAATGAAATCACCGGGCGCCGCCGCTAATGACTGACATCACGACTGAACCTTCACTCGAAATCAGGAGTCGCCGGCGTGACTTTCAGGACACTGCTTACAGTTACCGGGCCGAACCAGGGCGGGGGCGATCTGAAGCTCGCCGCTGACCTGTGCGAACAGATCGATGCGCACCTTTCCGTGCTCGTCCTCGAGATTGCCGCACCGCCCTCGGGTGGTGAGTATGCTGCTGTCGTCTCGCCAGCCTGGCTGGAGGAGCGGCAGGCCGAGCTGAAGAGGCTTGAGAAACGAATTTCGGATGTCGCCGCCTTTCTTTCCCGAAGTGCGGTATCGGCTGATCTGAGTGACGACTATCCCGACATTGGATGGGCCGACGACGTGATCGGGAGGCGTGCTCGCTACGCCGATCTGACCATTCTGGGGCCGGATCTGCTGGCCGGCCACACTTTGAAGGATAAGGTCATCGAGGGCGTCTTGTTCTCATCGGGAAAGCCCATGCTCGTGGTTCCCGAGGGCTCGCGGCCAACGCTGACACCGAAACGCATCCTGGTCGCATGGGACGCTCGCCTTGAGTCATCGCGCGCTGTTCGCGAGTCGCTGGATCTGCTGAAAGGCGCCGATGACGTGCGCCTCGTGATGGTCGATCCGTTGGAGGGCGAATTCCATCACGGGGCCGAACCGGGGGCCGATGCCGCGACCTATCTTGCCCGGCACGGCGTGAAGGTTACGGTTGACCGGCTGCCGAGCTCGAACCATTCGGTTGCCGAAGTGCTTCGCCAGCATGCCGGCGACGTTGCGGCCGAGCTGATGGTCATGGGTGCCTACGGTCATTCCCGGTTGCGCGAGCGCGTTTTCGGCGGCGTCACCAAGTCGATGCTTGAGGGGCAATCGCTGCCGGTCTTGATGGCGCGGTAGCGGTTCGCACGAGGAAAAAGCGGGCCGGTGCGGTTTGCGCCGGCCCGCTCCCATTCTTGAAGGGTCGCGTATCTACTCGCTCGCCTCTCGCCCGGAGACCTGCTCGATCAGAATCCGGAAGAAAACATGCGGTGCATTGTCGGCAGCGGGAGGCGCGACCGGCTTGAGTGAGCCGGGTTCCCACCAGTCGGTGTGCTTGCTCAACACAGACCAGGCATGATCCCGCTGAAGCTTGTACCCGATACGATCCGGCAGCTCTTCATATCGACCATCGACAATGACGCTTCTCCATCCTCGGCCCTGCCCGTGTTCGTCGACCTGGACCGACACCAGCGGATTGGCCCGCATCCATTCGATTTTTTTGCCTGGCATGGAAAAAGCATAAAGATGAGCATCCGAATGGGCATAGTAGAGGGGCACGACGTAGGGCTGCCCGTCCTTCGCGCATGCCAGGCGGCCAACACGATTGGCCGTCAGGATTTTCGTGCATTCCAAGGCAGAAAGCGTGCGGACCAGCATCAATGTGATCTCCTGTTCTTCTCTGCCGCCGACCCGTCGCCCACCATATGGCGCTTGCGGGTCTTGTACAGCCGGCCAGCCTCATCCAGCGCGGCTGTCACTTCACTGTCGGAAAGCTGCGGGAACCGCAGGTAGTGATAACCCAATGCACGGAACCGCCCTGGCTGGCTAAGACATACCACGCGATCGGCCTCCGTCGCCAAATCGGCCAATGTATCCGGAGGAGACACCGGAACCGCCACGATGATCTCCCTGGGCGCCCGGTGCCTGAGCGCGCGTATGGCGACTTTCATGGTCGTTCCGGTTGCTGCCCCGTCGTCGACGAGGATCACCGTTTTACCTCCTACTGACAACGACCTGCGATTACCCTTGTAGGCGAGGCGCCGACGTTCGAGTTCCGGGCGTTCGAGAGCGACCAGCGAGGCAAGTTCGGCATCGTCGAGCGCATAAGCCTCGACGATCTCCCGGTTGAGCACGACGTCGGGTGGATTGCCATCCACGACAGCGGCTACCGCCAGTTCCGCGTTGCCCGGGGCACCGACTTTGCGGACGACGAGTACGTCGAGAGGCGCGCCCAGGGCTTTGGCGACTTCGGCGGCGACAGGAACCCCACCGCGAGGCAGCGCGAGAACGACCGGCTGGCAAAGATCGAGCCCGGCCAATTCGATGCCGAGTCTCTCTCCTGCCTGCTTACGGTCGCGAAACATTGTTCAATCCGCCGGCCAGAGTTCGCGAAGGGACTTCTTCATCGAGTTTCTCACCTGAGTGATCTCACCATGCGATATATGGCGATCGAGCAGCTTGAACACCGCCCTGATGGCGACGTCGAAATCGACGTCGTCATCGTAGCCGAAGCTGTTCCTGACGCAGAGGACAAAATCACGCTTCTTGCGCTCATGCCCAGGCGCCGATGGGGCCCAGCCCTCGAAGTATATGCCGCGAATCAAAACGGGCAGTTGCGCCGAGAAATCGGCCGTTTCCGCCGGCGGCAACCAATCTCGCATCGCGTGCAGAACGGACCTTAGAAGCCGGCATGCACTTGGCTCGCTCCAGCGGAGATCAGCGGCGAGCTCTTTTACCCACTGCTGTGCCTGCTGCGCAGCGTGGGTGAAGCCGGAAAAAGAGGTGTGGGACATGTGGCTCATGGTTCTACTCCCTAAAATTCAGAGGAAGCCGAAATGGATGAAGACGACTGAGCACATGGCCGCTTCAGCCTCCGGCCTTCGCCATGATCAGCGGAACGATCCGATCGCTCTTCGCAACAATGGGCCGTCCTGCCGAGCCGTAGGGAATGCCGAGCGCGTCCCATGTCTCGACCAGCGCGTCCTGCAGCTCGGCGATCAGCGCATCGGAATGGAACGGTGTCGGCGTGATGCGCAGACGTTCGGTGCCGCGCGGCACGGTCGGGTAGTTGATCGGCTGGATGTAGATGCCGT
>NZ_NSFU01000018.1:0-130191 GCF_002294875.1 Mesorhizobium sp. WSM4312
CGACGACATACCGGTTGCGGTGAATGACGGTCAGTCCGCGACGGAAGGCGGCGCGGCGATCGTGGCGAACGCGGCCAATGGCGTTCTGGCGAACGACCATGTCGGTGCGGACCAGCCCGGCACGGTGACGGCGGTGACGGGCGGTACGGTCGGCAACCCGATCGCGACGGCTTATGGCACGCTGACGCTGAACAGCGACGGCTCCTATGTCTATACCCCGAAGGCGTCGGTGCCGGACGGGACAGTGGACAGCTTCACCTACACGATGAAGGACGCGGACGGGGACACCTCGCAGGCGGTCCTGTCGTTCACCTTCTCGGGCGACAACAACCATGCGACGGCGGGCGTGTCCGCAACCCTGGTCGACGAGGACGACCTTGCCACGGGCAACCATGACACAGCCCTGGGTGACGACACACCGAGCGCACAGCCCGGGACGCTGACGCACAATTATGGCGCGGACGGCGCGGGCCACATCGCGCTGGTGTCCGGATCGGAGACGGTGAACGGCACCACCTACACCTACACGGCGAATGGGGCGGGCACGCAGATCATCGCGTCGGCCGGCGGCGTCAATGTGTTCCAGGTCGACCTGACCAATGCGGTCACCGGCACCTATACGGTAACGCTGCTGTCGCCGGTCCAGCATCCGATCGCGGGCACCGAGGACAATCTCGCCTTCAATCTGAGCTACAAGGTTTATGACGCCGACGACACGGCTGCAACGGCCGCGACCGGCACGCTGACCGTGACAGTCGACGACGACATACCGGTTGCGGTGAATGACGGTCAGTCCGCGACGGAAGGCGGCGCGGCGATCGTGGCGAACGCGGCCAATGGCGTTCTGGCGAACGACCATGTCGGTGCGGACCAGCCCGGCACGGTGACGGCGGTGACGGGCGGTACGGTCGGCAACCCGATCGCGACGGCTTATGGCACGCTGACGCTGAACAGCGACGGCTCCTATGTCTATACCCCGAAGGCGTCGGTGCCGGACGGGACAGTGGACAGCTTCACCTACACGATGAAGGACGCGGACGGGGACACCTCGCAGGCGGTCCTGTCGTTCACCTTCTCGGGCGACAACAACCATGCGACGGCGGGCGTGTCCGCAACCCTGGTCGACGAGGACGACCTTGCCACGGGCAACCATGACACAGCCCTGGGTGACGACACACCGAGCGCACAGCCCGGGACGCTGACGCACAATTATGGCGCGGACGGCGCGGGCCACATCGCGCTGGTGTCCGGATCGGAGACGGTGAACGGCACCACCTACACCTACACGGCGAATGGGGCGGGCACGCAGATCATCGCGTCGGCCGGCGGCGTCAATGTGTTCCAGGTCGACCTGACCAATGCGGTCACCGGCACCTATACGGTAACGCTGCTGTCGCCGGTCCAGCATCCGATCGCGGGCACCGAGGACAATCTCGCCTTCAATCTGAGCTACAAGGTTTATGACGCCGACGACACGGCTGCAACGGCCGCGACCGGCACGCTGACCGTGACAGTCGACGACGACATACCGGTTGCGAAAGTCGTGACGGCAACCCCCGTACTGGACGACGATGCACAGACGCTGTTTACCGGCAATCCGGGAGGGACGAGCGATGTCGCCGACGCGAAAGTCTTGTCGGGCGGCGCGGGGTCGCTGTTTACGGTGGGCGCGGACGGCCTGAAAGCACTCAGCTTTGCCGGCCCCAATGTAATGGCGATCTACAAGACCCCAAGCGGGCTCGCCGCACAGGAGGGAGTGCAATACGCTACGACGACGAATGCCGGGCACACGATTCTCACCGCGACCGGTGTGATCTCAGGCAGCACAGTGTTCGTGCTCGACGTTGCGCCAGACGGTTCCTACGCCTTCACTCTGTCGGAACCGCTGGTGCACCCCACCGTCGGCACGACGGAAGAGACCATGAATGTGACGATCGGCTTCACGGTCACGGATGGTGACTCCGATGCGGCAACCGGCTCGCTTACAGTGCAGGTGAACGACGACACACCGACCTTCACGCACATCACGAATGGTATCGTCGCCAATCAAGACAACAACGTTGTGGTTGGCACGCACAACCTTGCCTTCGGTGCCGATGGCGAGCAGTCGATCGAGATCACGCCGCTAACCAACATCAGCGGACTGACATATCTGCCTGTCGTCCACAATGCTGATGGCTCTGCGGATCTCATCGCGCAGGCAGGGGGATCGAATTTCTTCGATCTGAAGATCAATGCTGATGGAACCTATAAGTTTACTTTGATCGAATCTCGCCCCGTTGCCAATCAGACATTCGATTTCAGCGGCGTGTCTGGCGGTGCTAGTACCATACAGTTCACACTGGGAGATGCTACCTTCAAGGCGGTTGATACCAACAACAACGGCAGCATCGGCAGCACCGAAGAACTGAAGCCGACAAGCAATGGCTTTGGCGTCCAAAATGGAAACCTGGATGTGGGAGAGCAATTTCAGGTCAACTTCGCAACAGCAATCGACAAGCTAAACTTCTTCGTGGAGCATGAGGCCGCCGGTGCTTTCACGATGACCTGGACAACGAATACCGGGCAGTCGGGTACCGCCACGACCAGCGTGGACGGCTTGCTCACCATCGATCCGACAGGCGATTTCACCTCCATCACGTTCACTGTCACGGAAGGCAAAGCCAAATTCGACAATTTCGGCTATTCGAAGCTTATCCTGCCTTCAGACCAGACGTTCAATTTCTCCGTGTCAGGCGTGGACGGGGACGGCGATCATTCCGCCAGTCAAACGCTGTCGATCACCGCTCTGGGCGAACACCCGGCAGGCACTCCGATCAATGGGACGGCAGGCGACGATGCCATAACAGGGACGTCCGGTAGCGACACCATCAACGGCCTCGCGGGCGGGGACACGATGACCGGCGGAGCCGGCGCCGACACCTTCATCATCGGGACCGGCGACTCGACGCCCGTCATCGGCGGATCCGGCAATAGCGGCACGATCTCCGGCTATGACATCATCACCGACTTCGTCGCCGGGACCGACAAATTGACCCTGCCCGGTACGCTGGTGGCGGCCACTGCCGGCCTCGTCGACGGGGCAGGAGATTCCGTCCTGACGATCGGCGGAGACACGGTTGAGTCCCATTCGGTCACGAACGGCATCGCCAGTTTCTTCGGGACCGATGCCGGCGCCTCGCCCTTGGCGATCGCCACAACATCGGGCGTGGCCGCGGCGGTCCAGTATCTCATGGGCACGGACATCGGCAATGCAGGGGCGACGCTCGCATTCACGGCAACGATCTCCGGGGTGAATCACACCTACGTCTATACCCAGACAACCGCCAGCGCCGGCGTCGGAGCGCTGGTCGATCTCCAGGGCGTCACCGTAGCGAACCTGAACACGTTGATCGGTGGATCGGTCGATCCCGTTATCCTCGACTTGAACCACAATGGCTTTACCTTCTCCGATGTCAGCCACGGTGTTCAGTTCGACATGAACGGCGACGGCACCAAGGAACAACTGGCCTGGAACACGTCGAAGGACGGCATGCTGGCGGTCGACCTCAACCACGACGGCAAGATCAATGACGGCACCGAACTGTTCACGCCGAACTTCGGCGGCGGCCATTTCGCCAGCGGGGCTGCCGCACTGACTTCGCTCGACAGCAACCATGATGGCGTCATCGATCACAACGACGCGGCGTTCAGCAGCCTGCTGATCTGGAAGGACGCCAACGCCAACGGCACCAGCGACGCCGGAGAACTGTCAAGCCTTGCCGACAATGGTGTTGCCTCCATCAGCACCGCAGCGCATCCGGCTGTCGGCGAAATCGACGGGCAGGCCTTGACCGGCAACGGCACGTTCCAGATGACCGACGGCACGAGCGGTAACTATATAGAGGTGGAACTCGATACATCGCTGGTTGCCCCGGCGCAGCCATCGGTGGCCTCCGATGGTACCCGGACATTCGCTATCGGCTCGCTCGAAGTCGCCGATCTGATCGCCGACTTCCACGACGGCGCCAACGGCGACAAGATCGATCTCTCCTCGCTGCTGAAAGGTCTGGCCGGCGTCACCGATCTCGAAGCCGGCGGCTTTGTGGAGATCTCGCAGTCCTTGGCCAATGCGGCGAATGCCGAAGTCAAGGTCGACACGAATGGCGGTGGCGACAACTACCATACGGTCGCCGTGCTGGAGAACTATACGTTCCACAGTGCTGCGGAAGCGGTGAAAATACTCTACGATGACAGCCACGGCACCAAGACGGACGTGGCCTAAGGGGCGAAAGGGACGAGGTGGATGAGCATGAACAGAATTTTGCGTGTGGCTTTCGGGGCCGGGCTGCTGTCGATTGTTGCGACCGGGCTTGAAGCCGCGGACATCATCGAGGGACCTGTAGGCGACTATTGCCGCACCGTCGGCACGTCCAACCTGGTGTTGAACGACAATATCGTCGACCTCAAGCAGCAGGTGGTGAAGCTGATGGACGAATCGGTTGCGGTCGCCAAGAGCCCGGAATGGATCAACTCATCCCGGCCTGCCTTCGTCTGGGCTTCGGAAGCCAAGGTCGCCTGCGGCATGGCCTATGGCTATCTGAAGACGAACTACAAAGACGAAGACACGCTCAACAAATGCGAGTGTTTCCACGATCGCATGGTCGAGTACATGCACTGACCGGATGGGCCGCGCCTGTTGGCCATCATGACATCGGACGGATCAATTTCATCGGCGATCGCCGCAACGATCGCCCTGTCCAGCCTTGATCTGTCCGCCGCGCAGGCCGGCGCCAACTGGCTGGGCCGGTGCCGATTGCGTGCGCGGCGTGTTCGTGCCCGGGCCACGACAGATGAAATGCTACCGACTATCGCGCCGCCAGGCGCGTCAAGGCGCCGACTCCCGGCTTTCGCCGATTAAAGAACAGCAAGACGGCGCGGCAAGTCCGCCGTAACATGAATTGAGGACCAGACCGGGCAATATCCGGCGGCAGACGGGGTGGAGCAATCATGGAAGCTGTCCGGCAGGGCCGCAGTCCGCGGATCTGGGCAATCGCCCTGGCGCTCACCATGCCGTTGTCGGGCTGCCAGTCGAAAGGCGGCGTTTCCGAAGTGCTCGATCCGGCCGCCGTCGCCGCGCCCGCGGGACAGAATGGCGCCGCCGGCGCCGCTCCGGCCCGGGCGAGCCAGTCGCTCGGCACCGGTTCGGCCAAAGTCACGATGCTGCTGCCCTTGTCCGCTCCCGGCCCGTCAGGGGAAACCGGGCGCAAGATGCTCGACGGCGCCAAGCTGGCGATGACGGATATCGGCAATGGGTTGCTGACGCTGACGATAGAGGACACGAAAGGCGACAGCGCGCAGGCCGGCAAATTGGCCGTGCAAGCCATCACGACGGGATCCAAGGTCGTCATCGGCCCGACCGAACTGCCGGCGGCCCAGCATATTGCCACGCTGTCCGGCTCGACGCGCCCCCCGGTTCTGGCGCTTGCCGACAATTTCGCCGGCAGCGCCGGGGTTTATGCCGTGCGCCTCAGCGAAGCCGACAGCGCCGCGGCGGGTGCCGCGGGGCTCGCCGCGAAAGGCCGCAAGAAGTTCGTGTTGCTTGTCGCGGAAGGCTCGAACGCCAGCGCCGTGGAGAAGCGGGTGGCGAACGGCCTCAGCATCTATGGCGCGACGCTCGCGGTCACCCTGCCCTATCCGGCCGGCGACGGGGGCAGCAAGGCTGTCGACCAGATGGGCTCACTCGTCGACGCTCCCGACGCTGTCATTATTGCCAGCGGCGATGCCAGCCCCGCGCCCGTCCTTGCCGCCCTGAAATCAAAGGGCATTCCGGGGAAAGCGGTTTCAATCGTCGGAACCGACCGTTGGCTGGAGCGCCCGATGGATCCACTGTTCGAGGGGGCATACATCGCCACGCTCGATCCAGGCGAAACTGGACCGATCGCCGACCGCTTCAGGACGACATACAATTATCCTGCCGACGTCAATGTGGCCTATGCCTATGATATGGTTGCCCTGACCGCAGGAATTGCCAGCGCCGTCGGACCCGACGGCTTCAGCAAACAGACCCTCGAAAACCCGAACGGGTTTCGCGGATCGACGGGTTTGTTCCGTTTTCGAGCTGACGGTTCCAGTCAAAGATCGATGCCATTCTATCGGATAGAAAAGGGTGCGCTCAAACTGGTTGCCAAATCGACGTCGGGCTTCTGACCGGCCGCCGGCGGGACCTTGCGTGAACGCCGCGCCGGCCTGATGGGCCGGCATGCCCGCCTGGTGATCGCGATCGGGGGCCTCGAGCTCATGCTCGGAATTGTCCTGATCATGCAGGCCGGAGCCTTGCTTTCTCTCGGCCGGCCTGCCCGTGCGCCTTCCCTGGAAATTGCCGGCAAGCAAGCAACCCCGACGGCCGCGGCCATTCCCGAAGGACAGTTGCGGGAACCGGCGCGGCGGATTGCCGAAAGCCTTATCGCTCCACCGCCGGTCGACGTGTCGGAAATCGAGCGGGTCGAAGCCCGGCCGCCGCTCGGAGAACTCGGCCTCGCCGTACGCCCCCCAGCACCCATGCCGCAGGACTGGCATGAAACCCTGCTCTACCGTCCGATTGCAACGTCGTCGGCGGTTTTCGAATCGATGGGGTGGAAGGTGGTCATCAGCGGAACTCAGGACATCGGCGTGGACCAGACCTGTTCGGTTCGCGACGAGGTCTGGCCCTGCGGCCAGCGGGCCCGCTCGGCCTTCAATGCCTGGCTGCGGGGGCGCGCGCTGAACTGTTTCCTGCCGCCGGAAACCGAGCGTTTCGCCATCGCCGCGCCGTGCCGTCTGGGCAAGCAGGATGTCGGCGCCTGGCTGGTGTCCAACGGCTGGGCGATGGCGCTGCCCGGCGGTATCTATGGCAAGGCGGAAACAGTTGCCAGGAATGCCGGGATGGGTATCTTCGGACCGCCGCAATAGGCAGAGTTTGATCGTCAAAATGCAGGGTTTTTCGCAGACCGGCTTCGTCCCCGGTATGGAAAAACACCATTCGGCCTTTTTCCATCAAATTGTACAGTTCGGCGAAACCGAAATTACGGCAGGCAGGCCTTATACCAGCCGACCTGACAGGAGATTGGCCAATGACGAGACCGATGGCGACCACCACTGCCCAGCCCTGGAAGCAGGTCGCGTGGCTGACATTGCTGGGGACCGCCGGAAGCCTCGGCCTTTCCCTTGGCCTCAACTACCTCCTCCTGTTCAGCGACGCGCTGACGCCATTCGCCCGCAGCATGATCACCGCGGGACTGCTGCCGGTTATCATCGGCCTGCCGCTTTTCGCGCTGATCGGCTGGAACCGGGTCGAGATCCACCGCTACCGGCAGGAACTCAACAGGTCCGGGACGTATGACAGGCTGACGGGCTGCCTGAACGGGCCGGTTTTCACGTCGATGGTCGAGCGACGTGCAGCCAGGCGATCGGGGCCAGGACCGCGCTCGGGCGCCTTCCTGATCATCCACCCCGAACACCTTCGATCCATCAACATGCGCTTCGGCCTTGAATGGGGCGACGAGGCCTTGCGGCTCATCGTCTCGACCATCCAGTCGTCGGTGCGCGAGGAGGACCTGATCGGACGCATCGGGGCCTCGATGTTCGGGGTTTTCCTCGCTGGCGCGACCGAAGCGGAGGCCAAGGAGATCGGCGAGCGCATCCGCACCCGTATCGCGCAAGTCTATTTCGCGCCAAAAGGCACCGAGGATGTCCTCACCATCAAGGTCGGCGGCGTGATGCTGGAGAAGGAAATGGAGTTCTCGGACATGTTCCGGTCGGCCGAACAACACCTGTCCGACGCGCAGGATGAAGCCGGGTTCGAACTGACGCATCTCCACAGCTGACGACAGCCGGGGCGGCAAAGCGGGTCAATTCAGGGGAACTGGTGCTGCGAGAGAGGATTGAACTCTGAATACCTCTATATAAATCAATATCTTACGTCAATAGTTTGTAACATTGTGACGACCGACAAGATGACCCCAAAAGACACCTCCGGTGCCGTATTAAGGTCAGCACCCGCTGAAACCTTTACATCAGTCCATGCGCTATTAGTCGCGCAGCCGGCATCCGCCGCAGCGCTACCATTGCGACAACGCCAAGCAGCGGGCCAGGCGCGAGGATCAGGAAGCTCCAGCGCCAGCCGAAAACCTCCGCCACCGATGAAGTCAGGTGGATCGAGACAAAGGTGAGCGCGATGCCGACGCTCAACTGCAACGAGAGTGCCGTGCCGACATAGCGCGGGTCGCTCAATTCGGTGGTCATTGCGGAAAACTGCGCGGAATCGCCGATGACGGTCATCCCCCAGAGAATGGCGATGGCGATGAACAGCCAAAGCGGCCCGTCGAAGGCGAGGCCGATCGTCAGCGCGCAAAATCCCGAAAGCGTCATCATCATTGCTGCTGTTGCCGTGCGGCCGATGCGGTCGGCGACAATCCCGCCCAGGATCGAGCCGATCCCGCCAGACGCGACGACAAGGAAGGCAAGCAGGGACGCCATCCTTGGGCCATCGGTGCCTAGGCCGGGGCTTCCCGCCCTGATATAGGCCAGCATCCAGCCCCACATGGCGTAGAGCTCCCACATGTGTCCGAGATAGCCGAGATTGGCGAGAGCCAGCGGGCGGTTCTGCAGGACCGCCCGGATATGGCGGCGGTCGAAGGTAGATTTGGCGAAGGGATAAGGGCCTTCACTGCCAAGACACAGGATCAGGATTGCGCCTGCCAATGCAGCGAGCGAGGTCGCGATGATGACATCCTGCCAGGAGACATCGGTCGCAAATGCGGACAGCAGATGCGGAAACGCCGATCCTAGCGTCAGCGCCGCGAGCAAGGCACCCAGTGCCACGCCGCGCCCGCGGCGGAACCAGGTCGAAACCAGTTTGAGCGCCGGTGGATAGACACCTGCCAGGGCCACGCCGGTGGCGAAGCGGGCAAGCAGCAGCAAGCCGACGGACGGGGTGACCAGCAGGCAGAGATTGGCAATCGCGGTGATCAGGGCACTGATGCCGATCACCTTGCGAAGCGAGACGATGTCCAGCAGGCCAGCAATGCTGGAGGCGAGCGCGCCAACCGCGAAGCCGACCTGCACGGCGCCTGTGATCCAGGCGCCTTGCGCCGGCGACAACCCCCAGACTTGCGTCAGCTGCGGCGCGATCGCGGTAGCCGAGAACCAGGCAGTCATGGGCAGGAAGGCGCCGGCGCAGATCACCGCCAGCATCGACCAGCGCCGGCCGGCGCCAATGCCGACCGGGTTCGTGGCTGCCATGGGTTCCATCTGGCGGTCTCAGACGGTGACGACGTTTTGCAACCGCTTCAGCAGCGGAAGCAGACCGGCCGGGTCGGGTCGGATTGTGTAGTCCGGGCTCACCTCAGCGTAGACGATGATGCCATCGCGCCTGATCACGAACCGCGCCGGCATCGGCAAGGTCCATGACGGGTCTTCGTTGATGGCAGGCAGATCGACGCCGAAGCTCTTGTAGAGCGCGATCAGATCGTCGGGCAGGCGGAAGCGCAGGCCAAAGGCGCTGGCGACCTCGCCGTTCGGATCGCTCAGCATCGGGAACGTTACCTGCTTGTCGCGCTTGGCCTTGCGACCGTTCGCCGGTGATTGTGGGGAGATGGAGACCAGTTGCGCGCCGGTGGCGTTGATTGCCGGCCAGGTTTCCTCCAGTGCGCCAAGTTCGATGTTGCAATAGGGGCACCAGACACCGCGGTAGAAGCTGAGCACCAGCGGACCGAGCGCCAGCAGGTCGGCCGACGAAACGAGGCCGCCGTCAGCCTCCATCAATGTGAAGGTCGGCGCGACAGCACCGACCCCCAAGGCGCGGGCGGCCTGACCGGAAGCGAGAAGCTCGGCGGTGGCGCGATGCATGATCTCGACCGCCTGTCTGGGCGCCTTCTTGCTCTCAAAGTCGGCCTTGAAGGCATCAAGCTTGTCTTGAAGCGACATGGAATTACTCCGAAGATTTCTCACCGCTCTCACAGCGGCGGAAACGTCCTCGCCTATTTCCCAAAACAGGGGTAGCCTGCCGGAAAGGATAGCAATCATTCGGAAAATGGATGGCTGACCGGCTCCAGGAACTTGAAGTGTTTGTTCGGGTGGCGGAGCGTGGCAACCTTTCACAGGTCGCCCGCGAAATCGGGCTGTCGCAGCCCTCAGTGTCGCGGATTCTGAACGATCTGGAGGGGCGCATCGGCGCCCGCCTCCTCGTCCGCACCAGCCGGAAGGTCGGGCTGACCGAGGCGGGGCATGGTTATCTTGGACAGGTCCGGCCGCTGCTTGCCGAGCTTGGGGCGGCGGCCGATACCGCAGCCGGGAATGAGGAGTTGCGCGGGCTGCTGCGCGTCGAGCTGTCCGTCACTTTCGCCGTGCGCGCGCTCATTCCGCGGCTGCCCGGCCTTCTTGCCGAGCATCCCAACCTCTCCATTGAACTTATGATGGACGATCGCAGGCGAAGCCTTGTCGAAGAAGGCGCCGATGTCGCGGTCAGGCTCGGTCTACTCGACAGCTCCAGCCTGATGGTGCGCAAGGTCGGGCAGACGCCGCGACTGCTCGTGGCCTCACCGGACTACATTGCACGGCGCGGTTTGCCGCAAAGCCCTGGCGATCTGGTTCAGCACGAGGTCATCTTCGGCCCCTCCGACAGCACCGGCGCTACTTTTCAAGAACTGATCGGCCCGGAGGCCAACTTTACTCTGCCGGAAAGCCCGCGCATCCGGGTATCGAGTTCAGCCGGCGTCACCGCCTGCGTGCTGGCCGGACTTGGCGTGGCCTTCGGTTCCGGCTGGATGTTCAATGCCGAACTCTCGGACGGCCGCCTTCGCCGGCTGCTGCCGGAGTTTCCGCTGCCGACCATCCCCATCCATGTCCTGTTCCCGGCCGGGCGCCAGCCGAGCAAACGGGCAAGAGGGTTTGCCGATTGGCTAAGCAGATCGCTCGGTTCGTCATGACTCTAGATTGTCAGAGTCTTGATTGTCTTGCCGTCGGCGGCCATTCGCACCATGGTGCAGGCCACTTTGCTGAAAACGACTTATTGCGTTAATCTTCGAATATGCACCATCGCTGATAGCCCATTTCGCTGAGGGGGCGAAAATTCATGGAGATGCAGCAGGTCCGCTATTTTCTGGCCCTGTCCAACACGCTTAATTTCACCCGAGCAGCGGAAGAGTGCAATGTCACGCAGCCGGCCCTGACGCGTGCCATCAAGACCCTGGAAGACGAGTTGGGCGGGGAGTTGCTTCGGCGCGAGCGCCAGCATTCCCATCTGACCGAGCTTGGCCGGCGCATGCTGCCCCTGCTACAACAATGTTACGATGCTGCCACCTCCGCAAAATCCCTCGCCAAGGCCGTGCAAAGCAGCGACGTAGCTTCTCTCAACGTCACCATTTCCAATAGCGTCAACATAGCGCTGCTGGTTTCACCGTTCACCGAGCTTTTCCGGGCCTACCCCGGAGTGCATCTCAAGATTAGTCGCGGCTCGCCGACCGCTGTTATCGACGCCCTCAAGAACGGCGAGGTCGAACTGGCGGTTGCCGGTCCGCTGGGACAGGCGTGGGATCGGCTCGACGCATGGCCGCTTTTCCAGGAAGGGATCGAACTCGTCGTGAACTCCGATCACCCTCTTGCCCGCCGAAACGAGGCGGACGTCGCGCTGAGCCAGTTGGCCGCAGAGCCCGTGCTCAGTCGGATCGACTGGGAAACGAGCGAAGATCTGTCGCGCGGTCTCTCAGCCAGAGGAATTTCGCCTCGCACCGCACATGAGGTTGAAACCGATCAGGACCTGTTGGCGCTGCTGGAAGCCAATGCAGGCGTTGGCTTTGTCTCCACAACTGCACCCCGCTCGCCCAACGTCCGCCGACTCAAGCTGCGTGATCTGGATGTTTCGCGGATCGTCGCCGTCTACGCTGTCGCCGGTCGACATCGCTCACAGGTGGCCATGACGCTCCTCAACCTCCTGCGATCGACCGACTGGTCGACGTTTGGCGTCAGCGAGCCCGCCTGAGCGCCGCGATCAAGTCGTCGATGTCCATCCGCCGACGGTAGTCGGGATCGACGAACCGATCTGTGATGGTGCCATCAGTTCCAACGACGAAAGTAGCAGGGATCGGCAGGAACCAGCTGCTGTTGCCCTGATAGTTCGGCAGATCGAGGCCGAGGCCCATCAACCGCTCCATCTCGGCTCCCACCCAGATCGCGAGGTTGAGGGACAAAGCGTAGCCATTGTCCATGTCCGTCAGGAAAGGAAACTGAGCACCAACCGAGGCCTTCATTGCCTTTGCGAATTTGCGCCGCTCCGGCATGATCACCACGACCTGGCCGCGCAGCGTCGTAATCTCCTGTTGGGCTTCGACGATGCCGATCGCATTCAGGCGGCAATAGGGACACCAATGTCCGCGCTGAAACGTAATGACGGCCGGCCCGTGGCTAAGGATTTCAGATAGGCTCACGAGCCTGCCCTCGTCATCAGGCAGCAGGAATGCGGGCATGACATCGCCGGGGGCGGGAGCACTTGCACCAGCTCCCTGTTCCCTGAGGCGCGCCACGAGCCGGTCAACCGCGTCAGCGAACTCCGAGTTCAGTCTGCGCACTGCGCTCGCGATCACCGCCAGCCTCTCGTTGAGAGGTGCATCGAGTTCGATGGCAGCCTGGACGGACTGTTCAAATGTCATTGGCTGGTCGTCGGCGGCCATCTCTGCACTTTCGCAATTTCCATGCAGCCTAACATTGAAGCCCCACGGAGACGGCCATGTTTTTCTTGCATGGAGTCGATGCCCTGCGTGCATCGAAGCTATCCGGATTCATCTTCCGTTCGGTATTGCGGCTCGAATCGTTACAGCAGATTTCCTGACTTCCGAAGCGGAAGTCTGAAAGCGGCAGCCAGGCATCGCGTGTGGCTACTGTCACAGCCATCCCAGCACCACCGCCACCGAGGATCGCGACATCATATTTTTTCACCGTCCCGGCCTACCGAGATTCAATGCAATTTGACCCGCGGTTTGGTGCGGTGCGACAGGATACCCACGATCGTATCCCGCATGGTCTTGAAGGTCCCGTGCACCGCCTTGAGATGCATCTTGTAGAGCGAATGATACATCAGCCGGGCAAGCAAACCCTCGACCTTCAGTCCGCCCACCAGGCTGCCAAAGGTGCCGTAGTCGCCCAGTGAAACGAGAGAACCGTAGTCGCGGAAACGGAACGCCGGCGCCGCCTGCCCTTCGAGGCGTGCCGCGATCACCTTGACCATATGATCGGCCTGCTGATGGGCCGTCTGGGCGCGCGGCGGCAAGGGGCCCTCGCTGCCTGGCAATACACAACTCGCGCAGTCGCCGATCGCAAACACATTTTCGTCTGCCTTTGCCCGCAGCGTCTCATCCACGACCAAGCGGTTGATGCGATCGGTATCGAGGCCATCGAGTCTTTTCAGAAAATCTGGCGCCTTGATCCCGGCGGACCACACGACGAGTTCGGCCGGCACGAACAGCTTCTCTCCAAGCCTGATACCGTCTTCTGTCACTTCGGTGACCTTGATGCCGCATCGGATCTGAACGCCGAGATCTACAAGCCGTTGCGCAGAAGAGCGCGCAAGGTGTTCCGGCAAAGCCGGCAGGATGCGCGGTCCCGCCTCGACGATGGTGATGCGGATCAGCCTCTCGAAATCGATGTTGTCGAGATTGTGCGAGGCGATTTCCCGCATCGACTTGTGCAACTCGGCGGCCAGTTCAACGCCGGTGGCTCCGGCGCCAACGATGATGCAATGGAGCTGGCCCGGTGAGAGCTGCTCGTATTGCGCATTGGCACGCAGACAGGCGTCGACCATGCGCCTGTTAAAGCGGGTGGCCTGGCCTGCGGTATCGAGCGCGATAGCATGACGCGCCGCTCCTGGCGTGCCGAAATCGTTGCTGACGCTGCCCACGGCCAGCACCAGCGTGTCGTAGCCTAGCACGCGTGGCGGGATGATCTGTCTGCCATCGTCGTCGAAGCTCGGCGCCACAAAAACTTGGCGCTTGGCGCGGTCGATGCCGACGACTTCGCCGATCCGGAAGCGATAGTGGTGGGTGCTGGCATGTGCGATGTATTCCACCGCATCGTTCGACGGGTTCAACGTGCCCGACGCCACCTCGTGCAGAAGTGGCTTCCAGACATATGTGCGGTTGCGATCGACAAGTGTTATGGACAGCCGCCGCTTGCCGAATTTGCTGCCAAGCCGCGTTGCCAATTCGAGTCCGCCGGCACCACCGCCGACGATGACTACGCGATGCCGTGAACTGTCGGCGTGAGATGGCGTCTCCGGTAGCGTGCGGAAAAGCGCGGCATTGTTGGCAAGCACAGCTTCCGGAACCAGCCGCATCCCTGGAGTGACGATCTGCATCAATATTCTCCGTCTTTCATCTCGGCGCCGCGATCGAACCGATCATTCTTGCGATTCGTGGATGACGATGCCCTGCAGCATGTCGACATCGCATTCCCACGGCTTCTCCGAGAGGACGCGCCGGCCATGTTCGTATCCCGCCTGCCAGCGCGTGCGGATGCCGGCGCGCGTGAAGTCGATGTCCTTGGTGTGGTCCTCGCCGTCCAGGCGTGGCGAAAGCAGCCGCACAAGGTGCATGACCGACGGGCAACCATAGGAAGCAAGTTCCTTGAACATCGGATCCTCGCGCCGTTCCTCTGGAACCAGCTTTCCTATTTCGCGCACGACGTGCCGCAGACGATGCAGTTGCTCCTGACGGGCAACATGGCTCCGGCCGCGGCTGGCGTATTGAAGGTCCTTTTGCCGGCCCATGACCTGCCAGATCGATTTGGGCTCGGTGGCGCGAGGCTGCCACATGTTGACGGCAAAGATCAGCGAGTCGCGCCGCGGACGGGCGTCGAGCACGACCTCGATGGGCGTGTTCGAATAGATGCCGCCGTCCCAGTAAGGCTCGCCGTCGATACGGACCGCCGGAAAGGCCGGCGGCAAGGCGCCCGACGCCATGATGTGCGCTGCCGACAAGGTCATCTCTCGGGTGTCGAAGTATTTGAGTTCACTGGTGTTGACGTTGACTGCGCCGACCGTCAGGCGGGTATGGCGCCCGTTGAGATAATCGAAGTCGATCAGGTCATTCAGCGTCCTCTTGAGCGGATCGGTCGTGTAATAGGAGGCGTTCTCGACGCCCACTTCGCGGTTCACTCCGAACATGGCGCCTGGATTCGGTTCGAAGAATCCCGGTATCCCCCGCATGACGGTGCCCATATTGGCGAAGACATTGCTTGGCACCATCATTCGAAAAAACTCATCGAGAGGGCTGATACGGCTGACGCCTTCCCAGAACTCCTGAAGCCTCGCCAGCCGAACCGTTGGATCGTTCCCGGCAATCAAGGCCGCGTTGATAGCGCCGATCGAGGTGCCGATGACCCAATCCGGCTCGATCCCGCCTTCGACGAGCGCCTGGTAGACACCGGCCTGATAGGCACCCAGGGCGCCACCGCCTTGCAGCACCAACACCGTTTGCCGCTGAACGGAAGCATCGGCCGGATGGGTGACCTCCGGCAAAGGTTCGGCGATCGGAGGATTTCGGGTGATCCTGTTCATGGTTCTTGCTCCTCGTTGCCGGTTCAATGGGCCGTCCAGCCGCCTTCGATCGGGATGATGGCGCCGGTGATCGAGGCCGCATCGGTCGAGGCGAGGAACAGGCAGAGCGCCGCGACCTCGGCCACGGTGACGAACTGCTTGGTCGGCTGGGCCGCCAGGAGCACATCCTTGATCACCTGCTCCTCGGTGATACCGCGGGCCTTGGCCGTATCCGGTATCTGCTTTTCGACCAGCGGTGTGAGCACGTATCCCGGGCAAACCGCATTGACGGTGATGCCCTGTTCGGCGACCTCCAGCGCAACCGTCTTGGTCAGCCCGGCGATGCCATGCTTGGCGGCGACATAGGCGGATTTGTAGGGCGAGGCGACAAGGGCGTGGGCCGACGCAACGTTGATGATGCGGCCCCATTTGCGTTCTTTCATAGCCTGCAGCGCACGCCGGATCGTGTAGAAGGACGACATCAGATCGATCGCCACGACTGCTTCGAATTTCTCGATCGGAAAGTCGTCGATAGGCGCGACATGCTGGATGCCGGCATTGTTCACGAGGATGTCGACCGCGCCGAACTCGGCGATTGCCTTGTCCATCATCGCGGTGATTGCGCTGCCCTTGCTCATATCCGCACCGTCGTAGCGAACAGGCACCCCATGGTCCGCGGCAAGTTTTGCCCGCAGCAACTCAATCTCGCCGGGATCGCCGAAACCGTTTAAGACGATATTGCAGCCCTTTGCGGCGAAGGCTTCGGCAATGCCTTGCCCGATGCCGCTGGTCGAGCCTGTGATCAGTGCCGTCTTTCCTCTGAGCATCGTTGTTTCCTTCGATTGGAACCGCAGCCAAAATGGCCCGCAAAACGCTGCGAGCACGGGCCCTAGGCCCGGGTCTTGAGTTCTGGACCAAGTATGGCGGGCAGCTGGAGACAGCGGAAATGCCGTTGAGACATGGATTCGATAGCCGACGGTCAGATCGTCAACCTGTCGCCTGGGACATCATCACCAGATCGGGTTGTTTGACGTCGGGGCAACTAGTAAGATCACGCGGCAACGTGGGTCGTCCCGCATGCCAGCCGCTGGGGAGCTCGCAGTGGAGATCAGCCAGGTAAGATATTTCTTGGCCGTCGCCAAGGAACTGAATTTCACCAGGGCAGCAGAGCTGTGCAACGTTACGCAGCCGGCACTGTCACGCGCGATCAAGCTGCTCGAATACGAGTTCGGCGGCGCGCTTTTTCACCGCGAGCGACGCTTTACACATCTGACGGAACTTGGTCGCATGGTCGAGACCTATCTCGAAGGCGTTTTCGAGAACTCCCGGCAGGCAAAGGAGATCGCCGAGCAATATGTGCACCTTAAGAAAACGCCTCTCCGGGTCGGCATCATGAGCACGATAGCTCCGGATGAGATCATCGAACTCATCTCGTCCGTGCGCACACACCATCCCGGCGTTGAGCTTCATCTATGCGATGCCGATGCACCGAGCTTGCGACGACGGCTGCTCGGAGGCGACCTTGAGGCGGCTATTTACGCGCTGCCGTCAAATGTGCCCGATGAGGAAGTTCACTCCTTGCCGTTGTTTCAGGAACAGATGGTGATGGCTGTTCATCTCAACCATCGCTTGGCCAACCAGCCCAGCGTTCGGGTGACGGATATGAGCAATGAGACCTACATCCACCGCAACAATTGTGAATTTGCCGGTTATGCCGACGCCATTCTTTCCGAGCAGGGCGTCACGGTCAGTCCTGTTTACTGGAGCGATCGTGACGATTGGACGCTCGCGATGATCGCCGCCGGGCTTGGTTTCGGGTTCATGCCTGAGCATACCGCCAAGCACCCCGGAGTGGTGCCGTTGCCGATCACCGATCCGGAATTCTGGCGCGAGGTCAATCTCGTCACGGTGCGCGGCCGCAGGCATTCGCCGGCGGTTGGCGCGCTCGTGCGCGAGGCCACGCAGAAGAAGTGGTTCGGCGAGCGTGCAAAGGCGTTATCCGCCGCGGAATAGCCTCTGCGCGCAAACGCGTTCTTTCGCATGCCGGAGCGCGGGATCTCCGGTACGTGTCCAGGCTCAGTTCTTCCTGATCGTCGAGGTCACGGACTGGATGACCTCGGTCGCCATCTTGAACTGCGGCGAGCGGTCGGTGATACCATGGCGCTTGGCGATCCAGTCGAAGTCGCTATAGGCGGCGTAAACCGCACCATCCGCTGTCTGGTAGACCAGCACGCGCACCGGCCAGTCGAGGCCGGCTTCCGGATTTGACGTGATGAAGGTCGTCCCAACCGCCGGATTGCCAAACATCACCAGCCGCGACGGCCTGACATCGTTGCCGGCATTCTTGCCAAGTCTTGCTTGGTCGATGACGCCAAAGAACTTGATGCCCTTCTTGAGAACATCCCTCTTGATGCGCGCGACCGTCTCGCCGACGGAATAGTCGCTCTTCACCGTCACAACGCCATCAGAAGCGGCGGCCGGGATGACGGCAGCTATCAGGATGGCGGCTCCGGCAATCATGGTTTTCAGGGAGTTGGTCATGTCAGTCTCCTTTGTTGGATAGCCATTTTCGGTTCTGGGTGTCACGTTTTTGAGGGTTGCAGCACGCGCGCCACTGCGATCGCACCCGCAAGGAAGGCGGCGAGCACGGCCACGCATGCGGTCCACCCGACTCGGTCGTAAATCTGTCCGATGACGAAGCTGCCAGCGAGCCCACCCGCGTAGTAGGAGGCCAGGTAGATGCCGCTCGCGGCGGTGCGATCTCGCGAGGCTGTCCGGCTGACATGTCCGGTAGCTATCGCTTGCGCCAGGAAGGTTCCCATTGCGACCAACGCCATCCCTGCAAGGACGATCGGCAGGCTGGTCGTGAGCAACAGCAGCAGCCCGGCGATTGCCATCGCAAGCGTTGCACCGATGCCGATCCTCGGGCCGAGACCGGCCGTGACACGCCCGGCGAGTGGCGTGGTCAACATCGATGGCAGGAAAACGAAATAGATCAGTCCCAGTGCCATCGGCGACAGCGACAGCGGCGGGGCAACAAGCTGGAAATTCACATAAGTGAAGGTTCCTATGAAGACGAAGAGGATCAGGAAGCCGATCGCGAAACAAGCGCGCAGTTCGGCATTTTCCAGCGGGCCCTTCCAGGACGCACGGGCAGTTTGACCGATCGTATCGGCGCGCGTCGTTGCGGAGGTCTTTTGCAGCGTGTGCCAGACGAGCGCCGCGCCAAATAGATTGAGGGCCGCGAAGGTCAGGAAGTTTGTGGAGATGCCGAACGTGTCGGCGACGGCGGCCGACATCAGGCGTCCGAAAAAGTTGCTGGCGACGTTGCCCGTCACATAGGCGGCAAGCGCACTCGTCGTCTGCCGCGCGGAGAAATGCTCGGCCAGGTAGGCCATCGTCAGCGTGAACGCGGTCGACATGCACAGGCCTTGCGCCACTCGCAAAAAGGCGAAGACGACGATGCTGTCTGTTTGCGAAAGCAGCGTCGTTGGGATGGCAAGGATGGCGAGGCTGATCCAGATGCCATTGCGGCGATCTATGCCGCGCCCGAACAGAGCGATGGCGATCCCGGCTACCGCCATGCCGAACGTGCTGGCATTGACGGCGAAGCCCATGGTCGCGCGGCTGACGCCGAATTTTATCACCAGTGAGGGCAGTATTGCTTGGGTGGCGAACAGATCGACAAGCGTAAGAAATGCGATCAACGCAACAAGGCCAAAACGCCAACTGTCGGCGGCCACCGTGTGCAGCCGCGCCGTCTCTGTCTGTTCACTGGTTGTCATGACGGGGCTCCGTGGCCGGACGTCCCCAGGAGATCACCCCGAGGACGCGCTTTCGGTTGCTGATGTTGGAATCTGTTCGCCGCGCCGAGCGGCTCACATCATGTGGTCTTCGTGCATTGCCGGCGGCAGGACGTCGGCTGAATACAGCACCGCCGGCACCTTGCCGTTGTTCTTCCACCAGTGAGCGAGCTGGCCGAACTCGGCGGTCACGTCGCCTGCCGGATGCTCGATGCCGACCTTGCAGGTGCTGCGATATTCGGTGATCGAGCCTTCGACGACGATAATGTTGGCTGGGCGGACATTGTGCTCATGCCACGGCACGACGCCGCCCGGCTGCACGACGAGCTTGCGCAGGCGCAGCATATTGCCTTTCCAGGCCTCGCCCTTGCTGCTCAGATCGATCGCGGAGAGAACCGTGTCGACGACGCCGACCGGCTTGCTTGGATGTTCCTGGATGTCGGTCGTGGCGGCCTGGCCGGCTGGGCAGTCGCCGGCGAAGGCCGGAGCAGCGGAAAAGGCAGCAGTTGCTGAAAGCAGCCCGACCGCAAACGCGAGGTTGAGTTTCTTGATGGCCATCTTGTATTTCTCCTTTGTCGGTGCCCAAACGCGGGAGGCGGGGCATGACAGGGAGAGTGATCGGAGCCGCGAAGAAAGAGAAATGCTGACTGGCTTTCGATTCGATACCTGAAAACTATCGTGGACCATCACACCTGCATGTGAGGCACACGCGGCAAACCGCCTCGCGCGATCCTCTAATTCTTCGATTTTGCTTCAGGCAGCGGTCTTTTGGACCGCCTGGACAATCGCGCTCTCAGGCCAGCCATGCGCCTTGACGCTGTTTACGAAAGCCGATGCCGCAGGCGAGAACCTGCGGCCCGCAACGACAACCAGGGATACTTCCCGCCAGACCTCAGGATCAATGACGGGACGGACCTGCAACCCTGGAATCACCGCGCTGAATTCGGGGATGAAGCAGATGCCCAGTCCTCCGGACACCATATTCTGGATCCAGTCCTCGCGTTCGCTGGCGTAGGAGATCCTGAGCTTCACACCCCGATCCGTGCACAGGCCGGCGAGGTGATCGCGATACTCGCAATTGAGACGTCTGAGATAATTTTCGCCATCGAGTTCGGAGATGGCCACGTTGTCATTGCGAGCCAGCCGATGGCCGTTTGGAAAGGCGAGGACAAAGCGCTCGCGATAAAGCGGTGTGACGTCGAAGCGGTCCGGGAAGCTGTCGCTTGACGCCATGATGGCGACGTCGATCTCGCCCGACTCCAGAAGTTGGGAGAGCGATGCCGGCACGCCTTCGACCAGCTGCAGCTGGATGCCCTGCTGGCGTCTGTTGAAATCGGTCAGCAAGCCGGTGAAGCGACGCGGGCCGATGGTGCACATGACACCGACCTTGAGGTTGGCGTTTTCCAGGCACAGGAACCTCGATGCCTCCTGCCGCACTCCTGTCAGTTCGTCGAGTATCTGCTGAAAACGGGGGCGAAGAAGCACACCCAGATCGGTCAGGTGGGTCAAGCTTCGTTCACGACGAAACAGCAACCCTCCGACCTCCTCCTCGAGCTGCTGGATGGCGCGAGACAGCGCCGGCTGAGTGACGTTGCACTTTTCGCCTGCCCGCGTGAAGTTTCGTGTCTCGCACACGGCCAGGAAGTAGCGGATGTGGTGAATGTCCATGCCGATTTGTCCCGAGTTGCATACGAGGCTGTTCGTGCGTCGGAGACTGCAGCAAGGCTCGCTTTGGCGCCAATGCACTGCGGCTATAAAGTCGATAGCGGTCCGTCATGGCGCCCGTGACGGTGCGCGCGGCGGACAGCTTGTGTTGCTGACACGCTCCTCTTTGTGCTGAAGGCCCGCCGGCGACCCTCTTGGCCTCCGTTCCGAAGCGAGATCGCGGGATTCTCGCCAGCCTGGCAAAACCTTGCGGTGCGCAAGGGATTGCAGCCAATGCAATCTCCCTATGGAGTTCATGCCACCTTGGCATTTCGCTAACGGAGGATCATGCGGCAGTGTCTCCATCGAACGCCCTGCCTGGCGTTTCGGGAGGAGACCCAAGATGCAAATCCAGGCCACAACCGACGAAGCCTTCATTGCCGGTGCAAGACCCGCGATGGAAGACCGGCAGCTTATCGACATTACCCTGGCAAGCGACGCGCACGGCGCATTTGTCTGGGGCGTTCTCGATCGCTTGCTGGATGAACCTCGCCTTTCCTTCCGCAGCATCACCGCATCCGGTTTCGGAGGCATGGAAGCAGCGGTTCTTGCCTACGGACTTGCTTTGGGCGGCAGGCGTGGGGCAAAGACGGCGCTTACCAATTTCTGGCGGCGCGTCAGCCACGCATCGATGTCTGTGGCCGCGATAGCCAATCCATTGAAATCGATCCTGGAGCAGTCGATCGACATTGCCGAATTGCACAAAAATAGCTGCCAGTTGAAGCTCAACATCCTGGCTTCGAATGCCAGCACCGACACCGTGACGATTTTCTCCGGCGACCAGTTGTCGATCGACGCGATCCTGGCGGGAGCGACAGTCCCATTCCTCTTTCCGTCCGTGGAAATCAACGGCGATACGTATTGGGGCGAAGGCGATTTTTCGGCATTGCCGCCGATGCAGCCGATCGAGGCTGGGCATTGGCTCATCGTCAGCGGCAAACCCTCCGGTTGCATGACACCTTGTGCGGCTTACCGCCCCGCCGCGAATGCCGTGAACCCAGCATCTGTCCTCTTCGACAGTCATCACAGAACAAGCGCTGCCCTGTTTACCAGGCCTTGGACCGACTGGGGCGAATTGACCGACATGCGTGACCGCGGACGGCAGCGAGCCGAGGACTGGCTCCTCGCCGACCACTCGGCCTCAAGCGAAAGCTCCGTCGTCGACAGCAAAAATCGATACGTCTAGGCGCCTCCCTCCGCCTGGCCGCGCCTGCTTCGCCCGCTCACGAACGCAGGCGCCAAGCCCTCCGGTTCCCCGCCGGAGGGCTTTTGCTTGGCAAGGGCTTCAACATAGTGACCGCGTATCAATTCCATGCCGAGACAGCATTTCAGCTCGGCTGCCGGATCAGGGACACTGCTTGCAGACAGGCCGCAAGGTCGGTCTTTCCCTCGAAACGCAACCAGGAGACACGTCTGTGATCAACACCAAGACCCTCATCGGATCGGCCCTCGCGGCAGCCACTTCGCTTGCTACAACTGCAGCCTATAGCGGCCCGGCTGCCAAGCCCGCCTTCGCCTTCGAAAAGTGCTACGGCGTCGTCAAGGCTGGCCAGAACGACTGCCAGACCGCGACGCATTCCTGCGCCGGCACCTCCACCGCCGACAACCAGCCGGATTCGTGGCTCTACGTGCCGGCCGGCAGCTGCGCGAAGATCGCTGGCGGCAGCGACAAGCCAAAGGCCTGACCGATCAGACTTCGAGCCAACCCCCTTGGAAGGAGCAGACCGATGTCCCGTGCATTTCAGCGCCTCTCGATCCCCCCATCAGCGGGCATAGGTCTTCGCTCACCCCACATCAGCGAGATGCTGATCCGCAGACCCTCCGCTGGCTGGCTCGAAGTGCATGCCGAGAACTACATGGGCCACGGCGCCGGCGTCGAGGCGTTGGACCGACTGCGCCAGATCTATCCGCTATCGGTTCATGGCGTTGGCCTCTCGCTGGGCAGCGCGCGAGGGGTGGACCGCGATCATCTGGAAAGGCTGCGCAAGGTCTGCGAGCGCTTCCAGCCCGATCTCGTCTCGGAACATCTGGCCTGGAGCGTGGCCGACGGCGCCTACCTGAACGACCTGTTGCCGCTGCGCTATGACGAAGAGGCGCTAGCGATCGTGGCGCGCAATGTCGAGACTGTCCAGGGCGCTCTGGGGCGGCAGGTGCTGATCGAAAACCTGTCCGCCTATGTCGCGTTTGCAGACTCCTCCATGAATGAAGCTGAATTTCTGGCCGAACTGGTGGCGCAAACGGGCTGCGGCCTGCTGCTGGATGTCAACAATGTCCAGGTTTCGGCGCACAACCTCCAATATGATGCAAAAGCCTTCATCGATGCGCTGCCAGTAGAGGCTATCCGCGAGATCCATCTTGCCGGACATGCGACCAATCACGTCGGGGCCGACACCGTCCTCATCGACGATCATGGCTCGCGCGTGCCACCGGTTGTCTGGACGCTCTACCAGCATGCCATAAGTCGGCTTGGACCGCGCCCTACCCTGATCGAATGGGACACTGATGTTCCTGTTCTCGATGTGCTGCTCGGCGAAGCGATGTGGGCCGACATGCTTTCCGCTTCGATCATGTTCAACCGCAAGCAGGCCGCAAGGCAGGCCGTCCCGACCATGGTCCTGCCAGTGTCCAGCCTGCCAACTTTCGAAAGCACGCGAACCAGCATGCCTGTGCTTGCGGCATTTGCCGCCGCCAGAACAAGACCGGCGATGCCCGTCGCCTTGCCGACAATCGGGGGAGGATATCATGCTGCCGCTTGAACATCTGCAGACCATCGTGGCGCGCTCGGTGCTGGCCATGGAGCCTCTGATCGACGCAAAAATGCTCACCGCCGGCAAGGCCGACCCAATGGCTCGCCTGCGCATCTACCAGAACAACACACGCAGTTCTTTGACTGCCGTGCTGATGGCGGTGTTCCCCGTTACGGCCCGCCTCGTCGACGAACGTTTCTTCCGCTTCATGGCGAGCGAGTTCATTCGACGGCATCCGCCGGTGGAGTCACGCCTGGCGCGATATGGCGCGGGCTTCCCTCGCTTCCTGAAGACCATCGACACCCTGTCCGACATGCCGATCGTCGCCGAAACGGCGCGGCTCGAATGGGCCATTGCCGAAGCGCTCGATACAGCTTCGCTGTCGGCCCGCAGTCTCTCAGAATACGACAGCACCGACCTTGGCCTGTCGCCGGATATCCTGCTCCAGCCCTCACTGCGACTGATCGTCTCGCACTGGTCGATCCTATCGGTATGGATGGAGCATCAAAAGGAGACGGCGGCCGATGAAAAAATCACCTGGACAAGGCGCCCCGAACGCGTGGCGCTGTGGCGGTCGGGGAACTACGTGCGGCTTTTTCTGCTCGACCGCGCGAGCTTCGCCTTCTGGCATTCGCTGAAGCACGGCTTCGGCCTTGAGCATGCCGCTGGTTGCGCCTTGGCGCTCGACCCGGCCTTCGACCTGGTTTCAGCGCTTGTGCGTCTTTTCCGCGACAGGCTCGTCACCGACGTGCGCGTCCCGGTGCTCCCCCTCTCAAACTGAAGGACACGATCATGACTGCGATACAGGAATATTCCACCCCTCGCCCTGCCGGCCTTGTTGGTCTTTACCGACGAGTGATCAAGTTGCCGGAGTATGTCCCATTTTCACTGGTCCAGCTCGCAGCTCGAGTCGCGATTGCGCATGTCTTCTGGCAGTCTGCACAATCGAAGCTGGCGTCCTGGCCGGTGACGCTGCAGCTGTTCGCCAGCGAATACAATCTACCCCTCATCGATCCGTCGATCGCGGCGCCGCTGGCGACAACGGCAGAGATCACCGGGGCGGTGCTGCTTTTCCTGGGGCTGTTCTCGCGTCTCGGCGCGCTGATGCTGCTCGGCGTTGTTTCAGTGATCGAGATCTTCGTGTTCCCGGAGAACTGGGCCGAGCATCTGCTGTGGGCCTCGCTGTTGCTGCTCGTTCTAACACGGGGCGCCGGCGTCCTTTCGCTCGACTACGTCGCAGAGCGGACCTTTTCAGCGTCTAGAAAATGACTGAGGAAGCACGGTGCGCATCCGAGGCTCGCCGACTTCCAGACACCTATGTCCTGAAATCCGTGTGAATTAGGGCTCGTGCAGAAGACAACCTCGACCATCAATGGCGGGTGGCCATCACTCATGCTTTGGCGGCGCGAGGGCTTTTCGCAAACGCGGGGCTACGAAATCAAGAAAGAATCGCATCTTGAGTGGCAAAAGCCCCTGGCCTGCATGGACGAGGCTGACCGCCATGGGTTCCGGTTCGAACTGTTCAAGAACGGCCACCAACTTTCCTTGCGCAATCGCCTTTGCCGCCTGATAGGAGAGCACCCTGGTGACGCCTACACCTGCCACGGCCGCGTCGACTGCGGCTTCAGCCGTATTCACTGAAAGGCGTGAGCGAATAGCTACGGTCTGCTCGACATTCGAGCCTGGCGTGGCAAAACTCCAGGATGTGGCGGACGCCAGAACATCGAAGGTGACGCAAGAAACTCCAGCAAGATCGGCCGGCGCCTTTGGCACGCCATGGTCACCCAAATAGGCCGGACTGCCGCAGACAACGCGACGCACGGATCCTACCCGCGTAGCCACCATGCTGCTGTCTGGCAAAGGGCCAATCCGCACAGCCATGTCGACATGATCGTCGACGAGATTCACATTGCGGTCTGACAACAACAACCGGACATTGATGTCCGGAAAGTGCGACAAGAAATCATTTATCGCCGGCAGCACATGCAGTCGTCCGAATACGACCGGAGCCGTAATGATCAGATCGCCCTTTGGCGCGTTGTATTCACCAGATGCGGTTCTCTCCGCCTCGCCCACCTGCTCCAGAATTCTCTTGCAGGCGGCGACATAGGCGGCTCCGCTGTCGGTCAAGATGAGCCGGCGTGTCGATCGGACGAGCAATCGGGTGTGCAAATAGGCCTCCAACTCCGCAACTTTGCGACTGATCGTTGGAAGGGGTGTTCCAAGTTTGCGCCCTGCAGCGGAGAGACTGCCGGTTTCGGCCGCGGCGATCAGAATTGACATGGCTTCGAGGCGGTCCATGCGCAAGCCCTTCCACATATTGAGAGGCCATATCTCCAAGTTATCCAATACTCTCGTCTTCTGGAAGATAATAGGTAGCACCTGTCGCACCGCCATCATCGAACAGGAGAGCTATAAAATGTCGCGCATTGCCATCCCGACCCGTGAAGCAGCCCCGACCGCCTCGCAACCCATTCTAGACGCCGTGAACAAGCAGCTTGGCGTCGTTCCCGGCCTTTTCCGCCTCGTATCCATAAGCCCTGTCGCTCTGGCGGGCATGACCAGCCTGTCCGGCGCGCTCACCAGAGCACTGGACGTGAAAACCCGCGAGCGCATTGCATTGGCCGTTGCCCAGGTGAACGGCTGCGACTACTGCCTGTCCGCTCATACCTATCTCGGCCTTAACCTGGCAAGGATCAGCCCCGAGGAGATCGCGCTTAACCGCAAGGGCAAATCGAGCGATTCGACGGCTGACGCGGCGGTGCGTTTCGCTGCCAGGGTGGCGGAGACCCGCGGCAAGGTAACGGACGCCGACATTGCGGCCGTGAAATCGGCAGGTTTTACCGAGGCTCAAGTCATCGAGATCGTCGTCATCGTAGCCGAGAACTTCCTGACCAATCTCATCAACAATGTCGCCGAGACCGATATCGACTTTCCCGTCGTTCTCGCCGCCGAAGCCGCCTGACCGACCCCGCTCCCACATTACGCCCGGTCCGCCGGCTAAGGTGGGCAGGGCGATTTCGGTGGTCTCGTCGAGGCTCCCGCAGCGGCGGTAACGATGCCGTGAGGCTGTAACGGTCGGTCCCATTGGGCGAATAAGAGGTCGTCTCCCTAGCCCGCCATGGCGGGCTTTTTTCGGATAGCGCCGAACTCAGGCACGCCGCCCACAGAAAGGTATACCGGTAATGCATCTCCGTGGAATTATCACGAGAACTAAACTCTCCTCGTCCACCGCGGCAGCCGGATGGGCGCCGTTGCCGATAAGGTTGATCGTGGGCTTTGGCTTCCTTGCCCATGGCTATGCCAAACTCAGCAGAGGGCCGGGAAGCTTTGGCGTCGTACTTCAAACACTCGGTGTCCCAGAGCCTCAAGCGCTAGCATGGTTGACAACGCTGGTTGAACTTGTCGGCGGCGGTGCTGTCCTAGCGGGCGCATTCATTCCGCTCGTTAGCGTGCCGATGGCTATTGTGCTTTTGACTGCATTGTTCACGGTCCATTCCCAGTATGGATTCTTCTCGGTGAAATTTGCTGAGGTGACGGCCGAGGGGATCCGGTTTGGGCCTGTCGGCTACGAAATCGTCCTGCTTTACCTAGCCGGCCTTGCAACGCTTGCAGTAGGCGGTCCTGGCCCTTTGTCGCTTGAGACGGTCTTGTCTCGAACCAAGGGAAATGAGCGCTCGAAATGACCACCCTTGCCCAACCCGAGCACGATCTTTCTGCAATTGAGATCGACGCCTTCGAAGACAGATCTACGCCTACAACCGGGTAGCTGTCGGGCGTGATGACGCTTCAGGGCCCTGGTTTTGTGATCCGCGACGCGGTTGGACGTATCGTCGGCGTTGCAACGGGATTTTCCTGGGCAGACACTTCCGAACTCAAACAGATGTGGATCGACGAGGCGCATAGGGGACGTGGCTATGCGCGAGCGTTGTTGAACGCCTTCGCGGCCGAGGCCGAAGCTCGAGGCGTTCGGCGGATTTGGGTGCAGAGCCATGATTTCCAAGCCAGGAGTGTATGAAAAATCCGGCTTCGTGCGCGTAGCTGAATTTGCGGATTGGCCCGAGGGACACTCAAACGTCATTCTCTGCAAAATACTTGAAGAGCCGACTGCAACCCAATGACCCCCATCCGAATTGCGCAAGACCCTGACGCGGAAGCACTACCCGATATCGAACAGTCGGCGGGTGAAGCTTACCGTGGGATCGAGGAGCTTGCCTGGATTGCCGATGGCGATAACCAGACAGTCGAGCGCCACCGTGAACTCATCGCCAAGGGCACGTGCTGGGTCGCGGCGGAGCTCGACGACCCGCCGGTCGCATTCCTGAGCGCGGAGATCCAGGATGACACGCTGCACATCTGGGAACTTGCCGTGCGCCTTGATCGACAACGCTTGGGTATCGGACGCGCCTTGCTAGAAAAGGCCATTGCGGATGCGAGGCGTCGCCGCCTTGTCGCTCTTACTCTGACGACCTTCCGAGACGTGATCTGGAACGCGCCATTCTACCAGAAGCTGGGTTTTCGGGTGATGGATGATGCGCAGGCCGGAGAGCGGCTTCGCCAGGTGCTGCGCCGAGAGGTCGAACATGGAATGCCGGCAAGCCAACGTTGCGCCATGCGCCTTGTTCTTTCTGAAACTTGAGCGCCTTAGCATGAGGATTCACATCCCTTTGACGCGATGAGCCAGGCGCCCCTGAGCTAGCACATTCGCTCCGATGCTCTGCCGACGTATAGGCCCGCTCTCGCTGAGAATTCCAAGGCATCGGTCACGTTCCTGTGAAGCTGTAACGGTCAATCGCTACGGGGCGAATAGTGGACTGTTATGGCGAGGCCTTCCCCGGCGACGGGATATGGCTTGTCGCCCATGGCAAGTGTTTGGGATCGAGCCGGAGGAGAAACCCGATGCTAAAGCGCAATCAGGAAAAACTGCCCGACCAGGAAAAGCTGGAGGCCCTGCTAGGAAGGATGGTCGGCGATCTCGGTGCCATTACCACCGGGGCGGCGGTCCTGCTGGGAGACAGGCTCGGCCTTTTCGCGGCAATGAGCGCGGGCGGCAAGATGACCGCCGCACAGCTCGCCAAAAGGACCGACACGCAGGAGCGGCTGGTCCGCGAATGGCTCTCGGCGCAGGCGGCGGCAGGCTATGTCGAATATGACGAGGTGGGCGACAGCTTCTACCTCAGCCCCGAGCAGGAGCAGGTCTTCGTCAACGAGGACAGCACCGCCTTCATGGCCGGCGCCTTCGAGGTCGTCTCGGCGCTGTGGCTCGACGAGGAGAAGGTCAGACAGGCGTTTCGCTCCGGCAACGGCCTCGGCTGGCACGATCACAGCGCCTGCCTGTTTCGCGGCACGGAACGGTTCTTCCGGCCCGGCTACAACGCCAATCTGATCGGC
This sequence comes from Mesorhizobium sp. WSM4312, assembly GCF_002294875.1. NCBI lineage: Bacteria > Pseudomonadati > Pseudomonadota > Alphaproteobacteria > Hyphomicrobiales > Phyllobacteriaceae > Mesorhizobium > Mesorhizobium sp. WSM4312. Next base: position 29,190 of record NZ_NSFU01000018.1, read on the forward strand.
TCCTGGTTGCCAGCGCTCGATGGGGTGGTCGAGAAGCTGGAGCGAGGCATAGACGTCGCCGATGTCGGCTGCGGCCATGGCGCCTCTACCGTGCTGATGGCCAAGGCCTTCCCGAATTCGCGCTTTACCGGCTTCGACTATCACACCCCGTCGATCGAGCGCGCCCGCGCCGCCGCGAAAGAGGCGGGCGTCGCCGGCAACACCCACTTCGAAGTTGCGGCAGCCAAGGATTTCCCAGGCACCTACGATCTCGTCGCATTCTTCGACTGCCTGCACGACATGGGCGATCCGGAGGGTGCTGCCAAGCATGTGCACAACGCGCTCAAAGCGGATGGCACCTGGATGATCGTCGAGCCCTTCGCCCACGACCAGCTCTCGGCGAACCTCAACCCGGTCGGCCGCATCTATTACGCCGCCTCGACCTTCATCTGCACGCCTGCCTCGCTTTCGCAGGAGGTTGGTCTCGGCCTCGGCGCCCAGGCGGGCGAGGCCAAGCTGCGCAAGGTGGTGTCGGGCGGCGGGTTCAAGCGGTTCCGCCGCGCCACCGAAACCCCGTTCAACATGGTTCTCGAGGCACGCCCATAAGGCTGGCCAAGCAAGAGAGTCTTCGCAGTCGATTGGAGGAAGGCATGACTGCTTACAACGTCGTTCGGTTCCGCACCAAGCCGGGCAAGGAACAGGCATTCATCGATGCACACAAGAAAGCGAGCCTCGACGCCACGGGCTTCCGAAAGGCCGCTCTGATCAAGACCGGCGACCGGACCTTCTGCGTCGTCGGTGAATGGAACGACTTGGACAGCCTCGCGGCGGCACGGCCCCAGATGATCGGCCTTTTGGACACCATGCGAGACATGCTGGAGGATCTCGGCGGCGACCTTGGCATGACCGATCCTGTCTCCGGAACGGTCGTCGCCGATATCAGGGCCTGAAGGGGCCTGGCTGCGGGCTTGGTGTGCACCCCCCTCGACCGCTTATGTGGGGGCCGGTCCATCAAAATCAGTGAGCGACGCACGAATTACTGGAGTGCGCTGAGCCTTCGACGTATAGGCTGTCGTGAGGCAAGGTTGAGGATCCGGCGTGACGATAGTCGACGATCGTCTTCTTGAAAGCAAGATGACCAAGGTGGAGCAGGCGCGAGCCTGGAGCCCACGCGTCATCTCGAAATTCGAGACGCTGATCAAGAGCGCCGACGACCACTCACTCTATCGCGTTAATCCGCTGACCTTTGCTCGCGACCGCGCGATCGCCGAGCCTGAAGCAATCGACCTCTTCCTGCATGCCGCCCGTTGTGGCTTGTTCGACATGAGCTGGGATGTGCTGTGTCCCCAGTCCGGGATGGTGCTCGACAGTTTCGGCGCCCTGCGCACGCTGAAGACCCACTACGTCTGTGGCCTGTGCGACGTATCGGGCGACACCAACCTCGACGACTTCATCGAGGTCACCTTCTCGGTATCGCCGAAGTTGCGGCGCCTGCCTTACCACGATCCCGAGACACTCCCTGTCGAGGATTTTCACTGGAAGCTCCACTTCGGACATGACGGGCGGCTACCGGGGCAAGACGTTCGCTTTCTTGACGTTCTGCGCGGCTTCGTTCGGGGCATGACGTTTCTGCCGCCCGGCACCACCACAGTTCTCCGCGCCGACCTGGGACCGGGCGGCCTTTCGGGCGTCAACGTGCAGACGCAGGCCGCATTCGCTGTGCCAATATCAGGCGATCCGGTGTTGGCGCCGACACTTCTGAAGATCGATTATGACGGCAAACGCTTCTTGCCGGCGTTGCCCGCTGTGCCACCTGGTCCGATTGTCATCGAGGTAGCGAATACGGGGACAGTGCGAGGTTCGTTGCTTGTCATCAACTGGCCGCCCGAGCTTGTCGCGCTGACCACCAAGCCGGCGCTCGATTTCGACCCTTATGTTTCCGGTGGAGCGCTGCTTGCGCGGCAAACCTTCCGCCAGCTCTTCCGGTCCGAACGTGTCGACGAGAAGGAGGGGCTCGGCATCCGGCAGATCACCTTCCTGTTCACGGACCTCAAGGGTTCGACCGCCATGTATGAGCGCCTGGGTGACCTCAACGCCTATGCCTTGGTCCGCGAGCATTTTGCTCTGGTCAACGCGGCGGTTCAGCAACACTCCGGAGCGGTGGTCAAGACGATTGGGGATGCGGTGATGGCTGTATTCTCGCAGCCTTCGGATGCGATTTCGGCTGCACTCCACATCTTTGAAGAAATCGATCGCTTCAACGGCGACCATGACGGGCCGGGGATCATCCTCAAGATCGGGGCCCACTGTGGACCGTCGATCGCCGTGACGCTCAACGACAACCTCGACTATTTCGGCCAGACCGTGAATGTCGCCGCGCGCGTGCAGTCCTTGGCGGAAGCCGGACAGATCTGCATTTCCGAGGCGCTCTATTGCGCGCCCGGGGTTCGCGAAATGCTTGCCGGCCATCGTGTCGTGGCTTTTGACGCCCCTCTTCGAGGTGTGGAGGGTGATGCAACCGTCTATCGCATCATGCGCGAATAGACACCATTGCGTGCCAACGCCATTTCGCACAGCCTAGGAGTTGGACCTCAGGTCGTCCGCCAAGGTCTTGAGCAATTCAAGGGGATAGACTGGTGCTGCGAGAGAGGATTGAACTCTCGACCTCTCCCTTACCAAGGGAGTGCTCTACCACTGAGCTACCGCAGCCGCTGATGGCGGGGCTTCTGCCATATCGAACCGGCGAGCGCAAGGCCAAGAACAACGCTTCTGTGAAAGCCTTTGCCGGATAGCTTTCAATGACATGGCGGCGCCACAATGTTGGCTATCCCTGAACGGCAGGTTTGGCCGGGTCGCCGGCCGGGACGGGACGATGAGCGACAAGACGATATCACCGAAAAAGGGCGGCACGAACCGCAAGGACCGGCTCGCCGAGCAGTTGCGCGCCAATCTGCAGAAGCGCAAGGCGCAATCGCGCTCGCGCCGCACGGGTGAAGCCGACCAGAGGCCGGACGGGCTCGGTGCGGCCAAGGAAATACGGAAAGATTAACTCAAATCGGCCACTCTTGGCCCGGATGCGTGGAAATCCTATTTCTTGAACCATACCGGCCAATGGTCTAGACGGGCCGATACTCAAACGATTGAACCGGCCTTTTTGGCCGAGAGGGACATTCTCCAATGGATCGCATCAGAATTGTCGGCGGCAACAAGCTTGCCGGAAGCATTCCGATCTCGGGCGCGAAAAACGCCGCCTTGCCGCTGATGATCGCCTCGCTTTTGACCGACGACACGCTGACGCTGGAAAACGTGCCGCATCTGGCCGATGTCGAGCAGTTGATCCGGATCCTCGGCAATCACGGCGTCGATTACTCGGTCAATGGCCGCCGCGAGAAGCAGAATGAGGGCTATTCGCGCACCATCAACTTCTCCGCCCGCAACATCGTCGACACGACGGCGCCCTACGAACTGGTGTCGAAGATGCGGGCGTCATTCTGGGTGATCGGGCCGCTGCTGGCCCGCATGGGCGAGGCCAAGGTGTCGCTGCCCGGAGGCTGCGCCATCGGCACGCGCCCGGTCGACCTGTTCCTCGAAGGCCTGCAGGCGCTTGGCGCCGATCTCGACGTCGACACCGGCTATGTCATCGCCAAGACCAAGAATGGCCGCCTGGTCGGCAATCGCTACGTCTTCCCCAAGGTCTCGGTCGGCGCCACCCATGTGCTGATGATGGCGGCTTCGCTGGCCAAGGGCGAGACAGTGCTGGAAAACGCCGCCTGCGAGCCTGAAATCGTCAACCTCGCCGAATGCCTCAACGCCATGGGCGCCAGGATTTCCGGCGCCGGCACGCCGACCATCACCATTGACGGTGTCGAATCGCTGTCGGGCGCGCGCGTGCGCGTCATTCCCGACCGCATCGAGACCGGCACCTATGCCATGGCCGTCGCCATGACAGGCGGCGACGTCGTGCTCGAAGGCGCGCGGCCGGAGCTGCTGCAGACCGCGCTGGACGTGATTTCGCAGACGGGCGCCGAGATCACCCAGACCAATTCCGGCATCCGCGTGAAGCGCAACGGCGCCGGCATTTCGCCGGTCGACGTGACGACCGCGCCCTTCCCGGCCTTCCCGACCGATCTGCAGGCGCAGTTCATGGGCCTGATGACGATGGCCAAGGGCAAGTCGCGTATCACCGAGACGATCTTCGAGAATCGCTTCATGCACGTCCAGGAACTGGCCCGACTCGGCGCCCACATCACGCTTTCTGGCCAGACGGCGATCGTCGACGGCGTGGCGAAGCTGAAAGGCGCGCCGGTCATGGCCACCGACCTTCGCGCGTCCGTCTCTCTGGTCATCGCCGGCCTCGCCGCCGAAGGCGAGACCACGGTCAACCGCGTCTACCATCTCGACCGCGGCTTCGAGCGGCTGGAGGAAAAACTGTCCAACTGCGGCGCGGTGATCGAGCGCATTTCCGCCTGACGATTGAAAGCCGCCAGCTTTCGCATAGAGACAGCCCCATAGGCCTTCATCCCCTGCCGGCACCGCAAACCCGAGGCAATAGCCTCGGGTGGAAGTCGCGTCGCGGTTGCACCGGCCGGAAAGACCGCCTAACAGAAGGCTGAAACCAACCTTAGGTGCAAATTCCGCATGGCCCTCAAGCTTATCGCGCTCGACGACCAGGATCTGAGCATCGTCTCGGCCCATGTCCAGGACGCCGTGATGAAGGTGTCGGACCTCGAATTCCTGCCTGCGGCCAAGCGTTTCGTGCTGACCATGAACCGTTTCGTCTGGGAGGCGAAGTCGGGCCTGTTCCGCCAACACAATGAGCGGCGGCAGGCAGTGCTGCATTTCGACCGGGTGCTGGGCGCCAAGACCAACGGCATTGCCCGCGACAAGCCGGCGGAGGTGCTGTCCCTGCTGGCGATCAGCTTCATCGAGATCAGCAAGCCGGCCGGCATCGTCGAAATCATCTTTTCGGGCGGCGGCACCATCATGCTCGATGTCGAATGCATCGAGGCCCGCCTTGCCGATATAGGCGGCGCGTGGGAAGCCACGTCGCGCCCCATTCACAAGGCTTGAGCGCGCCATGGCCATCACGCTTCGCCAGTCCGACGCCGATTTCGAGCAGCGCTTCGCCGCTTTCCTGACGACCAAGCGGGAAGCGTCCGAGGATGTCGACGCAGCGGTTCGCCACATCATCGCGCGCGTGCGCGCCGAGGGTGACGCGGCACTGATCGACTACACCCAACGGTTCGATCGGGCCGATTTGACGAGCCTCGGCATTGCCGTGTCGAAGCAAGACATTGCAGCCGCTTACGAGATGGCTGATCCAAAGGCGATCGAAGCGCTCGAATTCGCGCGCGATCGCATTCGCTCCCACCACGAACGGCAGCGGCCGAAAGACGATCGCTACACGGATGCCGCCGGCGTCGAACTCGGCTGGCGCTGGACAGCGATCGAGGCCGTCGGGCTCTATGTGCCGGGCGGCACCGCGAGCTATCCAAGCTCGGTGCTGATGAACGCCGTGCCGGCCCGCGTGGCCGGCGTCGAGCGCGTCGTCATGGCTGTGCCGGCTCCTGGTGGCATCATCAATCCGCTGGTGCTGGTGGCGGCCGACATATCAGGCGTGACCGAAATCTACCGCGTCGGCGGCGCGCAAGCGATCGCCGCCCTTGCCTATGGCACAGAGACCATAAGGCCGGTCGCCAAGATCGTCGGACCGGGCAATGCCTATGTCGCGGCGGCCAAACGCCAGGTGTTCGGAACGGTCGGCATCGACATGATCGCCGGTCCGTCGGAAGTGCTCGTGGTGGCCGACGGCAACAACAATCCCGACTGGATCGCCGCCGATCTGCTCGCCCAGGCCGAACACGACGTGTCGGCGCAATCGATCCTGATCACCGACGATCCGGCCCTCGGCAAGGCGGTCGAACAGGCGGTCGAACGCCAGTTGCAGACCCTGCCGCGCGGTGAAACCGCAGCGGCGAGCTGGCGCGATTTTGGCGCGGTGATCGAGGTCGCGACCATCGAGGCCGCGCTGCCGCTGGTCGACCGCATCGCCGCCGAACATGTCGAACTGGCCATTGACGATGCCGAAGGGTTCCTGTCGCGGATGCGCAATGCCGGCGCCGTCTTTCTCGGGCGCCACACGCCGGAAGCCATCGGCGACTATGTCGGCGGCTCCAACCACGTGCTGCCGACCGCGCGCTCGGCGCGCTTCTCGTCGGGCCTGTCCGTGCTCGATTTCGTCAAGCGGACTTCGATCCTGAAGCTCGGACCGGAGCAGTTGCGCGTGCTCGCGCCAGCGGCGATCGCGCTCGCCAAGGCGGAAGGGCTCGGCGCGCATGGACGGTCCGTCGCTATCCGGCTGAACATGTAGGCCGAGATGACGGGCTCCGATCAAACCCGCGCAAAACTGATCGATGTCGAACTCGATGAATCGATCGGCCGTTCGACACCCGATGTCGAGCATGAGCGGGCGGTGGCGATCTTCGACCTGATCGAAGAGAACAGCTTTCAGCCCGTCAACGACAGCGGGGCGGGCCCCTACCGGCTGAAACTGTCGCTGGCCGAGCAGCGCCTGGTCTTTGCCGTAGCACGCGAGGACGGTACCGCTGTGGTCACCCACATCCTGTCGCTGACGCCGCTCAGGCGCATCGTCAAGGATTACTACATGATCTGCGAAAGCTATTACGACGCCATCCGCTCCTCGACGCCCAGCCATATCGAGGCGATCGACATGGGCCGGCGCGGCTTGCACAATGAAGGTTCGCAGACGCTGATGGACCGGCTGTCCGGCAAGATCGACATCGACTTCGATACGGCGCGCCGGCTGTTCACGCTGGTCTGCGTGCTGCACTGGCGGGGCTAGCCCTGGTACCCGGCGCCCTGCCCCGCTCGATCCTGTTCGTGTGCGGCATGAATGCCGTGCGCTCGCCAATGGCCGAGCAACTGGCGCGCCGGATGCTGCCCGCCACCATCTTCGTCGCCTCGGCCGGCGTACGCGCCGGCGAGCGCGACCCGTTCGTCGATGCGGTGCTGGCTGAGGAGGGGCTGTCGCTGGGCGAGCGTCATCCCAGGACGCTGGACGATCTCGAGGACGACTATTTCGACCTGATCGTGACGCTGGCGCCGGAGGCGCACCATGCCGCGCTGGAGCTCACCCGCTCGCTCGCCGTCGAGGTCGAATACTGGCCGACACAGGACCCGACCAATGCCGGCGGCACGCGCGAGCAGATCTTGGCGGCCTACCGCGACGTGCGCGAGCGGCTAAAGTTGCGCATAAGCCGACGTTTCTTGGCTTCAGAGGCAAAAAACGCGACAGATTAAGCGTGTTCACAAGCGGACGATTATCATATAGGTTCCGCCGAAATTCCGGCTAGAGTCGGATGATTTCAGGTCTGTTCGACCTGAAATCATCCGACTCTAAACCAAGAAGTAGAGCATGATGTCGTCCGAAAACCGCTTCACACTTTTCGGCATCATGCTCTAAGCGCTGGAACTGCAATCCAAGCAAAGGTATCGAATGCCGAAGGAAGAAGTCCTCGAGTTTCCGGGTGTCGTGACGGAATTGTTGCCCAACGCGATGTTCCGGGTGAAGCTCGAAAACGAACACGAGATCATCGCCCATACGGCCGGCCGCATGCGCAAGAACCGCATCCGCGTGCTGACCGGCGACAAGGTTCTGGTCGAGATGACGCCATACGACCTGACCAAGGGCCGCATCACCTACCGCTTCAAGTAAGATCGAGGCTTGGCCGGAACGCGATGAGCATTTTGCAGAAGCTGGTGCTTGCCTCGGGTTCGCCGCGCCGCATTGAACTGTTGCAGCAGGCCGGCATCGAGCCGGACCGTATCCTGCCAGCCGATATCGACGAAACGCCGCTGCGTGCCGAGCATCCGCGCTCGCTGGCCAAGCGGCTGTCGAAGGAAAAGGCCGAGAAGGCGTTCGCGTCGCTGAACACCGAGACGGATCATGCGCCGAGCTTCGTGCTGGCCGCCGACACCGTGGTTGCGGTCGGGCGGCGCATCCTGCCCAAGGCCGAGACGCTGGACGATGCCGCCAACTGCCTCGGCTTGTTGTCCGGCCGCTCGCACCGGGTCTATTCCGGCATCTGCCTGATCACACCGGGCGGCAAGCTGCGCCAGCGACTGGTCGAGACGCGGGTGCGTTTCAAGCGGCTGCCGCGCGAGGAGATCGAAGCCTATGTCGCCTCGGGCGAATGGCGCGGCAAGGCCGGCGGCTATGCCGTCCAGGGTCTCGCCGGCTCGTTCGTCGTCAAGCTGGTCGGCTCCTACACCAACATCGTTGGCCTGCCGCTCTATGAGACGGTGGCGTTGCTATCGGGCGAAGGCTTCAAGATCCATCAGAGCTGGCTGACCGCACGGCCATGAATTCCGACTCCAAAATCACGCCGCTGCGGCCGAAGCGCCCCTGCCCCGAATGCGGCAAGCCGTCGGCGCGCGACACCTTTCCGTTCTGCTCGGCCCGCTGCAAGGACATCGACCTCAATCGCTGGCTGAAGGGCGCCTATGTCATCAAGGCCCGCGACGACGAGGAAGAACCCGACACCGACGAGCCCAAGTAAGACCGGGATCGCCCGTCAGGCGGCCTCGGTCTTGCGGCTGACGCGTGCCCAAGCCGGCAGCCAGTCGCCGTGAGCAGCCAGGAGATCATCGACCAGTGACCAGATCTGGTCGAGGTCGAGTTCGGCCGCCGTGTGCGGATCCATCATCGCCGCATGGTAGATGTGCTCGCGGTTCTCGCTCATCAGCGCCCGCACCGTCAGTTCCTGGACGTTGATGTTGGTGCGGATCAGCGCCGTCAATTGCGGCGGCAGGTCGCCTATGTAGGTCGGCTGGATGCCGGAGGCATCGACCAGGCATGGCACTTCGGCGGCGCAGTCGCGGGGCAGCGAGGTGATGCAGCCATTGTTGCGGACATTGCCGTAGATCACCGACGGTTCGCCGGTCCAGACCGAGTTCATGATCGAGGAGGCATACTCCCTGGACTCCTCGACCTCGATGCGCTGGGCCGAGCGGTAGGCCTGCGCCTGGTCTTTCCAGCGCTCGATCTGCTCGATGCAGCGCTTGGGGTATTCGTCGAGCGGAATGCCGTATTTCTCGATCAGATCGGGGCGACCCTCCTTGATGAAATAGGGCGTGTATTCGGCGAAATGCTCCGAGCTTTCGGTGACGAAATAGCCGAGCCTGGTCAGCATCTCGTAGCGGACCTTGTTGGGGCAGCGCGGATTCCAGCCGGGTTTGGGCGCGCGGCCTTCGCGATAGGCGCGCACGAGATCCGGATAGAGGTCGCGGTAGGAGCCGTCGGGCTGGCGGTGCTCGAATTTCAGGTAGAAGGCCATGTGATTGATGCCGGCCGAGCGGTAGCGGATGTCCTCGTAGGGAATGCCGAGATCATGCGCCAGTTCCATCGCCGTGCCTTGCACCGAATGGCAGAGCCCGACCTGCTTGATGGTGGGGTATTTCTCCGAAATCGCCCAGGTGTTGATCGCCATCGGGTTGACGTATTGCAGCATGATCGCTTCGGGGCAGACGGCGAGCATGTCCTCGCAGATCTTCCATAGATGCGGCACGGTCCTCAGGCCGCGCATGATGCCGCCGACGCCGAGCGTGTCGGCGATCGTCTGGCGCAGGCCGTATTTCTTCGGCACTTCGAAATCGGTGACCGTGCAGGGCTCGTAGCCGCCGATCTGGAAGGCGACGACGACGAAATCGGCCCCGGCAAGTGCCTTGCGCTGGTCGGAATAGGTCTCGGCCTTCGCCTTCACGCCGAGCGTCGCGATCAGCTTGTTGACGACAATGGCGCTCTCTTCCAGCCGCTGCGGATTAATGTCCATCAGCGCGATCGTCGCGCCCGAGAGGGCTGGCCGCTGCAGCACGTCGCCGACAATGTTCTTCATGAACACGGTCGAGCCGGCGCCGATGAAAGTGATCCTGGGATGTCTTGCCATGCTAACCTCCGGCATATGTTCAAGCCACATCGAAAGCGGCTCGGACGAGCCGTTCGGTGTAGGCGGTCTTGGGATTGGTGAGGACCTCGTCGACAGGTCCCTGCTCGACGATCTTGCCGTGCTGCATGACGATAACGCGGTGGCACAGCGCGCGCACCACCTTGAGATCGTGCGAGATGAAGAGGTAGCTGAGGCCGCGTTCGTCCTGCAGCTTGCGCAAGAGGTCGATGATCTGCGCCTGGACGGAGAGGTCCAGCGCCGATGTCGGCTCGTCGAGCAGGATGAATTCGGGCTCAAGCGCGATGGCGCGGGCGATCGCGACGCGCTGGCGCTGGCCGCCGGAGAATTCGTGCGGGAACCGCGACAGGATATCGCCCGGCATGCCGGCGCTGACCAGCGCCTCGCGCACCCGGTCGACCCGCTCGGCTCGCGTCGCGCCGATGCTGTTGACGATGAGCCCTTCCTCGATGATCTGGCCAATCGTCATGCGCGGATTGAGCGAGGAGAACGGATCCTGGAAGACGATCTGCATGCGCGAGCGCAGCGGCCGCATCTCGCTGCGCGACAGGCCCTGGATCGGTTGGCCGTCGAAACGGATCTCGCCGCGCCTGGCGTCGATCAATCTCAGCAGCGCCTGGCCGAAGGTGGTCTTGCCGGAACCGGATTCGCCGACCAGCCCCAGCGTCTCGTGGCGGCAAAGCCTGAGGCCGAGATCGTCGACGGCGACCAGCTCGCGCCAGTCCGGCTTCAGGAAACCGCCGTGGCGCAGCATGAAGCAGACGCGCACGTCATTCGCCTCGAGGATGGCGCCGCTGCCCTCAGGAAGCGGTTGCGGACGTCCGCGCGGCTCCGAGGCGAGCAGCCGCTGCGTGTAGGGGTGCTGCGGGTCCGCAAACAGCCGTTCGGTGACGTTGTGCTCGCACATCGCGCCATGCTGCATGACATAAACATAGTCGGAGAATTTGCGCACCACGGTGAGATCGTGGGTGATCAGGATCACCGCCATCCGCAGCTCTTTCTGCAGATTGCGGATCAGGTTCAGGATCTGCGCCTGGACGGTGACGTCAAGCGCGGTGGTCGGCTCATCGGCGATCAACACGTCGGGATCGTTGGCCAGCGCCATGGCGATCATCACGCGCTGCCGCTGACCGCCCGAAAGCTGGTGCGGATACTGTTTGAGCCGAGCCTCCGGCTCGGGGATCTGGACATGCCGCAGCAGTTCGAGCGCCCGTGCCCAGGCCTGCCGGCGGCTCACCTTGCGGTGCACCCGGATCGCCTCGACGATCTGGCTGCCGACCGTGTAGATCGGGTTGAGCGAGCTCATCGGCTCCTGGAAGATCATCGAGATGCGGTTGCCGCGCAGCTTGCGCCGCTCGCTCTCGGGGAATTTCAGGATGTTCCGGCCGTCATAACAAATGCTCGACCGGGGCGACACGGTGGCCCGCCGCGACAGCAGCCCCATGACGGCGCGCGCCGTCACCGACTTGCCGGAACCGGATTCGCCGACGATGGCAATCGTCTCGCCGCGATAGAGCTGGAACGAGATGTCCTTGACCGCTTCGACAACACCGTGCTCGACCTTGAAGGCGACCTCGATGTTGCGGGCATCGATGATGGGCTGGTCCTGGCGACCGTCATGGTCATGACGAACGGTCGGGGCGAAGGAATCGGCGAGTACGACGGTCATCCCAGCCACCTCAATACGGATCAACGGCGTCACGCAGGCCGTCGCCCAGCGCGTTGAAGGCAAAAACGGTGGCAAGCACGAAACCGACCGGCGACAGGATCCAGGGATAGGTGCCGATGACGGAATAGGTCGCGGTGTCTTGCAGCATCAGGCCCCACGAGATCAGCGGCGGCTTGACCGCGAAGCCGAGGAACCCGAGGAAGGATTCGAGCAGCACCACCGTCGGGATCGCCAAGGTGACGGCGACGATCACGTGGCTCATCACATTGGGCAAGATGTGCTGCAGGACGATGCGCCGGTCAGTGGCGCCGACCGCCATGGCGGCGCGCACATATTCGATGCGCGCCAGCGCCAGCGTCTTGCCGCGCACCTCGCGCGACATCTGCGCCCAGCCCAGCGCCGACATGACGATGATGACGAAGGCGAGGAAAACGTTGGTCGGCGCGGTGACGGGGATCAGCGTCGTCAGCGCCAGATAGAGCGGCAGCTGCGGGAAGGCCAGCACCAGTTCGACGAAGCGCTGCATCCAGACGTCGAACCGGCCACCGAAATAGCCGGAAACCATGCCGACGGTGGTGCCGATGACGGTGATGATGAAGACGACGGTCAGCGCGATCATCAGCGAGACCCGCGAGCCGTGGATGGCGCGCGACAGCACATCGCGGCCGAACTTGTCGGTGCCGAGGAAATGTACAGGCTGGCCGTCCGTCGAAGCAAAGAAATGCCGGTCCGCCGGGATCAGCCCAAAGAGCTTGTAGGGCGCGCCCTCGACGAAGAAGCCAAGTAGCCTCGGATGGTCGTAGTCGGGGCCGACGACGGGCTGGAAGGTGACCGGATCGAGATCGGCCGAATCGGCCAGCGCATAGACCCGCGGCCGCGCGACGAAATTGCCGTCCTTGTCGTGGAAGGAAGGCAGTTGTGGCGGGGCGAAGCCGACATCGGTAGCCTTCGGATCCATCGGTGCCAGGAATTCGGCGAACACAGCCATCACCAGCAGCAGCACGACGAGCCAAAGCCCTGCCATGCCGGTCCAGGAGCGCTTCAGCCGGCGCCAGACGAGCGCGACATAGCTCTCATTGCCGCGCGCCGGTTTGGCGACGATGGGTCCTTCGGCCGGCAGCGGCGGGGGTGATGGATCGCGGGCAAGCATCTAGCTCTCTCCGTATTGGCGGATGCGCGGGTCGAGCAGGACGAGCAGCATGTCGGCGATGATGTTGCCGACGATCAGCGTCGCCGACAGCACCATCATGAAGGTAGCGGTGACATAGACGTCGCCGACCGCCATCGAACCGACGATCGCCGGGCCGACGGTCGGCAACGCGAAGATGATCGCCGTCTCGATCTCGCCGGTGAGCATGTAGGGCAACACCACGCCCTGATACATGACGAGGGGATGCAGTGCATTGGGCACGGCATGGCGCATGACGACAGCGCTGCCGGTCAGACCCTTGGCTCTCGCCGTCTCGACATATTGTGCGTTGAGCGTATCCAGCAGATTGCCGCGCATGACGCGCATATTGTAGGCGAGGCCGCCGAAAGTGGCGATCGCCACGACCGGCCAGACATGCTTGACCAGGTCGACGAACTTCGCCCACGACCACGGCGCGCCGCCAAATTGCGGCGAGAAGAATGAGCCGATTTCCGACACGTTGAACTGGAAGACGAGGAGATAGACGATGATCAGCGCCATCAGGAAGCGCGGCACGGTCATGCCGAGGAAGGAGATGGCCGAGAGCGTCGAGTCGATCCAGGTGTATTGCCTTGTCGCCGCCCATATGCCGAAGGTGATGCCCAGCACCGAGGCCAGCAGATGACAGACCAGCGCCAGGAGCAGCGTGCGCGGCAGGCGCTCGCCGACGACATCGGCCACCGGCTTGTTGTAGTAGAGGCTGTAACCGAAATCGCCGCGGGTGATGATGCCGCCGATCCAGTTGAGATACTGGACGGGCAGCGGCTTATCGAGGCCGTGTTCGACGCGGTAGGCCTGCGCCTGTGCATCGGCCTCGGCGAAGGACGCGCCACCCTGGTTGATCAGCTGCGAACGGATGTAGTCGGCATAGTCGCCGGGCGGCGCCTGGATGATGGCGAAGGTGACGAGGCTCAGGATTGCGAGGACCGGAATTGCCGACGCTATGCGCATAGCCAAGAATCGCAGCATGGACGGTCGGCTTCCTCATTTCGCCGGACGCTCCCATTGAGGGTCGTTCGGAGGGTTGGTCTGTCCCGGCCGCGCCAGCGGCGCGACCGGGTCTCTCTTGGTCAGGGGAGGTAAACTTACATCGGGCCCTTGTCCCCGGGCTTGCCGGGAAGCTCCTGCGGGAACAATTCGTATTTCGCCTGCTTGCCGGCCGCGACGAAGACGCGTTCGCGGACAATCGAATCCTCGGCCCAGTTGAACATGAAGATCGGCGTGCCCTGCGGAATGTTCGAGAAGCGCTTGTTGACGATCAGCGCGCCGGGATATTCCGTCAGGCCGACATTGTAGACGTGTTCGGTCGAGATCTTCTGGAACTCTTTCATCAGACTGGCGCGTTTGTCGTTGTCCTCTGACGCGACGAACTTGTTGACGATGTCGACGAGGTCTTTTTCGAAAGGCATCAGGTCGACCTCGCCGCTTTCCGGCGCACGGTGATTCCAGCTGGTTTTCGGGCCGACGGGCGCAAGCTGTTCGGTGTTCTGCACGACCGAGGTCAGTTCCTGGTCGTTGCGCCGGATCAGCCAGTCGAAACGGCCGGAATATTGCGAGGCGTCGCGCTGGGTTCCGTTGAGGCCGTTCAGCACGACCCTCAAGCCCAGCTTTTCCATTTGCGCGACGACACCTTCGGCAAGGCTTTTGTCGGTGCCGTAGTCGTTGTTGACCAGCATCACGATCTCGACGTTCTTGCCGCCGGCGGTGCCGGCCGGGAAGTTCACGAAACCGTCGCCGTCGGTGTCCTTGAGGCCGGCCTTGGCAAGTTCGGCCTTGGCGCCCGCGAGGTCGAACGGATAGTAGACGGTCGACTTGCGGTCATAGAAGCTGGTGCCCGAGGAGAAGCCGCCGGGATAGATGGCGGTGAACGGCCCCTTGACCAAGGAGGCGCCCAGCGCCTTGCGGTCGAGCGCCATGGTGACGGCCTTGCGGAAGTCCTCATTGCGGTTCAGCTCACGAACTGCCTGGCTTCGCTCGTCCGGGTTGCCCCAGCCATTGGCGGAATAGTTCATGCGCAGATTGTAGCCGATGAGGCGTGGACCGAAGGCGAGCCGTGCCGGCGCGTTCGCTTCAGCGGCGCGCTTCAGCGAGGCGACAAAGTTTTCCGGCTGCTCGAGGTTGGAGAAGTCGCCCGAGCCGGCGACCGCCTGGACGTCGCGGTCGGCCCAGGTCGACAGCTTGTATTGCAGTTCGTTGAGATAAGGCAGCTGGTTGCCCTTCTCGTCGACCTTCCAATAGTAGGGGTTGCGGCGCATGACGATGATGTCGTCCGGCCGGTATTCGACCGGAACCCAGGCGCCCATCACCGGCATGTTCATATATTCCGGCGGGAAGGCGTTCTTGAACTGGTCGTAGGTGTTCTTCGAATATTTCGGATGCTGCGGCTTCAGTATGTGCGCGGGGCCTGGGCAGAAGGTGCCGTAGGCCATGGCGTAGAGGTATTGTTTCGGGAAGGCTTCCTTGAACGTCCACTCGACAGTGTAGTCGTCGATCTTCTTCAGCGTCGTGCCGACGCCGAAGGTTTCCGGCGTCGCGCCATTGAGCGGCGAGACGTTCGGGTCGACCACCTCGTCATCCCAATAGAACATGACGTCGTCAGCGTTGAAGGCCACGCCATCGGACCATTTGGCCCCCTCGATCAGATGCATGGTCAGCTTGTGGCCGTCCTTCGACCACTCCCAGCTTTTGGCCAGGTTCGGCAGCGGCTCGGTGTCCTTGGCTTCGACCTGGAACAGCGGCGCCGTGCGCGTCAGGCATTCGGAGAGGCCGATATCGATGCCGCCCCAGCCTTGCGTCTGGCCGGCGCCATAGTTCCAGCCTTCCGGCCGGCCGCCGATGACATGGCGCATGGTGTCGCCATAGACGCCGACGCCGTCAGGCATGTTGGCCGTCTTGAAGACCAGCGGCTCCTTCGGCAGCCTGTCCTTCACCGGCGGCAGCTTGCCGGTCTTCACGTATTTTTCGGTCACCCAATCCGGCTCGTGATATTCCGGCAGGGCCTTGAACTCCAGGATGGAGTCGCGCGCGACGTATTTGATCTTGCCCTCGGCCGGAAAGGTCGCCGGCACCGGCGGGACTGTCGGCTCTGAAGCGAAAGCGTTGAGTGCCGGAACCGAGACGCTCAGCGCCAGTCCGGCGGCAATGCCAATGCTGCGTAGGTTTCTCATAATCTCCTCCCTCATGTTCAGACGTTTTCTGCTGCTCGTCTTCTGCCCGAAACTGGCTGCGGTGGACCTGCCTCCCGTGTGTCCGCCGCGCCCGGATTTTTCAGCCGGCCTGTTTGAGCGCGGCTTTTTCGGCACGCAATTCCTCGATCGAGCGCACGTTTCGCCGCGCAGCACCGGCCCATTCACGGGTCTTGACCGCAGATTTCGACAGCCGCTCCTTGGCGGCCGGAATCGCATGCGCATATTGCGGCAGCCATTGAGCCTGGGCGACGACCATCTCGTCCACCATCTGCCAGACTTCCTCCGGCGTCGACACCGCACCGACCAGAGGGTCGTGCAGCACGGCGAGCTTCAGGAGATCGATGTCGCCTGATATCGCGGCATGGACCGACATGCGCTGGACGTTGATCGAGGACATGCAGGTGGCCGCACAGGCTTCCGGCAGCGTGATGCCGGCGGCCATGTTGATGCCGAAACGGTCGACGAAGCCGGGCGATTCGATGATGGCGTCCTGCGGCAAATTGATAATCACCCCATTGTTCCTGACGTTGAAGTGGCCGCGATAGACGCGGTTGGTCTCCAGCGCCTCCAATATGTGGCTGGCATGCTCGTTGGAGCGCTTTTCCGGATCGATCGGCTTCGACGCCGCTTCGAGGAATTGCGGATACTCCGTCTCGAACCAGTTGCGGGTTTCGGTGGAGTAACGGAGATAGCCGCCGGTCTCGCCATGGATCCAGTCCGACATGTCGATCCAGCGCGTGATCTCGTCGGGGCGCTTACGGTACCAGGGCAGGTATTCGGAGAGATGGCCGTTGCTCTCGGTCGAATAGACGCCGAAGCGCTTCAAGACATCGATGCGCAGCTTTTCCTGCTGCGAATAGACCGGATGCGCCTCGAAGGCGGCGATCAGCTCATCCTTGCCGATCCTGCGGCCATTCAGCCGCAAATCGATGAACCAGGTCTGGTGATTGATGCCGGAACAGACATAGTCGAGCTCGTGCCTGGACTTCGCACCCAGCACCTCGGCGATCTGCTCGGCGCCATGCTGGACGCCGTGGCAGAGGCCGACCGTGTCTACCTTGCCGTATTCGATCGCCGCCCAGGTGTTCATGGCCATCGGGTTGGCGTAGTTGAGGAATTTGGCGCCCGTCGCGGCGACCTCACGTATGTCCTTGCAGAAGTCGAGGATCACCGGGATGTTGCGCTGACCATAGAGGATGCCACCGGCGCAGATTGTGTCGCCGACGCACTGGTCGATGCCATATTTCAACGGAATGCGGATGTCGTCGGCATAGGCCCCCAGGCCGCCGACCCGCACACAGCTGATGATATAGCGCGCGCCTTCGAGCGCCCTGCGGCGATCGGTTGTCGCCGTCACCCTCGTTGGCAATCCGTTCGCCTCGACGACCTTGTCGAGGATCGCCTTGATCATCCCGAGATTGTGTTCGCTGAGGTCGGTCAGCGCGAATTCGACATCCCTGAATTCGGGCACGCACAGGATGTCCGTGAACAGTTTCTTGGTGAATCCGACACTGCCGGCACCGATGATAGCGATTTTGAAACTCATCTCCCGCACCTCATCCTATTCCAGTGACAGGCCGGGAGTGACAAGGGGGGCGGTCGCAGCCACATGCCATGGCATGTGTGCGGGACAAGCCGGATTCTGGCCTGTCGACCTCCCTGTCCGCTCCTCGCCTGCGGATCTCTCTCGCTTTTCGAGGGGGATTATGCCCTTATTCACGAGCGCGACCAGAGAAGGATTATGCTTTCAAGGGTAATTTTGTGCTACGAGATTTGATCGCCAACGGACAGTCGATGCGCACGATCTCGCTGCCGCGCGGCCGGCAGCGCCTGCATGCCATGCCGACAAGCACCGGCTATGAGGTGCGCGAGGACGAGATCTATGACTGGGACGGACGCAAACGCGGCCAGACGCCGTTCACCGTGCTCCAGCACACGATCAGCGGCACCGGCCGGCTGCGCTACGAGAACCGCAACTACCGCCTGCAGGAGAACGACACGCTGCTGGTGCTGGTGCCGCACAACCACCGCTATTGGCTGGCGAGCGACGAGCGCTGGGAATATTTCTGGATCTCGATGAACGGCGAGGAGGCGCTGCGCATCCACAAGTCGATCCTCAGCATCTCCGGTCCGGTGTTCCGGCTTAAGCCGGCTACGATCGACCACCTTGCCGATTGCAGCCTGCGCCTCATCAAGGGGGCGGCCTCAGCGGGTGCCGCGTCCGCTATCGCTTACGAGGCGGCGATGGCGCTCTATGACGATGTCTTCGGCTCACATGCCTTTGCCGAAAAACAGAGCGCCATGCAACCGGTCATCGACCATATCAACGCCAATCTCGACAAGCCGCTGCCGGTGGCGGAGCTCGTCCAGATCAGCGGCCTCAGCCGGGCTCATTTCTCGCGCTGCTTCGCCGAGAGCGAAGGCCTGCCGCCCGCTGAATTCGTGCTGCAGCAGCGCCTGCAGCGGGCGGCGAAGCTGTTGACCAAGGCGGACTTCCTGCCGGTGAAGGAAGTCGCCATCCTGTGCGGCTTCGAGGATGCGAACTATTTTTCGAAGGTCTTCCGCCGCCTCTACGGCACCACGCCCAGCCAGTTCCGCACCACCGGCATGTATGCCAGTCTGCGAACGCCGGCCAGACGCGGCGTCAGGGTATCGGACGACGAGATATGATGCCGCTTTGAGGCCTGTTCCATCAGGCCGCGTGCAGGCTGCCGCCGTCCAGCCACTCGAGATCGGCAGGCGAAAGCGCGATATCCAGCGCCCGCAGGCTGTCCTCCAGCTCGCCCAGCGTGCGCGGCCCGATCAGCGGAACCGACGGGAAAGGCTGGTTGAGCACATAGGCCAGCGCAACGTGGATCGGGCTCTTGCGCAGCCGCGCGGCGAGCTCGATGGCGCGGTCGCGGCGGCCGAAATTGCGCTCCGAATACCAGACCCGCACCAGTTCCTCGCTGTCGTGCCTGTCGCGCCCGGCGCGCTCGGTGAAGAAGCCACGGCCCTGGCTCGACCAGGCGAAATTCGGCATCTGCCTGGATGTCAGCCAGGCCTTCCAGTCGTCGGTGGAAGAGGCGACACAACCCGCCCAGATCGGCTCCAGCATTTCGGCCAGCGAAAAATTGTTGGAAAGCGCGCCGGGCTTCTGCTTGCCGGTGCGCTCGGCATAGGCAATCGCCTCGTCCATGCGCTGCATCGTCCAGTTCGAGCCGCCGAACGGGCCACGGATGCGACCGGCCTTCACCTCACGGTCCATGGCATCGACGAACTCGCCGACCGGCACATCCGGATTGTCGCGGTGCATGAAATAGATGTCGACATGGTCGGTCTGCAGGCGATCGAGCGACTGGGCAAGCTGCTTGCCGATCACGTCGGGATAGCAGAGCGGAGAATGCGCGCCCTTGGCGATGATCACCGACTGCTCGCGCACGCCGCGGCTCTGCAACCACTGGCCAAGCAGTGTCTCGGTGTAGCCGCCACCGTAGACATAGCCGGTGTCGAAGAGATTGCCGCCGGCCTCGAAGAAGGCATCGAGCAGGATCGAGCCCGAGGAGAACGTGCGGAAATCCTCGAAGCCGAGCGCCACCACCGATGCCGGCTTCGCCAGGCCCGGAATGGCGCGCTTGCCGATCGCCGTGCCGCCCGACCGCAGAGGCCGGCCGGAGATGGTGCTGGTGCGCAGCGGGGCCTTTTCGATTTCGTACTCCAGTCCAACGGCAGCGCGCCATCTGTCGAGCACGCGCAAGGTGCCGAGACTGTCGGCCCAATCCATGCCCGGCCAGGCGAACTCCTGCCGGCCGGCAAGGATGGCCTCGCCGGCGCCGTCGACCTCGAAGGAATAGACATGGCGCTTTTCATCGACGCTGATCGTCTCGCGCGACCCGTCGGCGCCGATCACGTCGATCCGGCCGAGGCCGACATCGCGATTTCCGCCGGCGAACCAGAAGTCCGGCACTTCGATGCGGCCCTTGGTGCCGAGGATGCGCAGCACATTGTCCTGGTTCAGCGAGATGCTGCAGGAAACCTCGGCGACGATGCCTCCGGGAAAATGCAGCAGCGCCGAGGCCCATTCGTCGACGCCGGACTGGCCAAGATGAGCGGTACCAACCACCTTGTCGGGCTCGGCGAAAGGTTGTCCCGATGCCGCCCCGGCAATCAGCCGCGCCATCGAGACGGTATAGCCGCCGACGTCCAGTATGCCGCCGCCGGCGGAATCATTGGCATAGAGACGGTGTTCCGGCATGAAGCCCGGCATGGCGAAGCCGAAGCTCGACTTGATCATCCTGACCTCGCCGATGACGCCCGACCTGATCAGTTCCACCAGCTTCAGAGTCTGCGGGTGCAGCCGGTACATGAAGGCTTCGCCGAGAAAAGTGCCGGCCTTGCGCGCGGCATGGAACATGGCGTCGGCCTCGAAGGCGGTCAGTGCCAGCGGCTTTTCGCACAGCACGTGCTTGCCCGCTTCCGCAGCCCGGATCGCCCATTGCGCGTGGCCGGGATGCGGGATCGCAATGTAGACGGCATCGATGTCGGGATCCGCAAGCAGCGCTTCATAACCGTGGACGATGCGGGCGCCGGGAAATTTCCCGGCAAGGCCCGGCTTGTCGGGATTGCGCGCGCCGATGGCTACCAGTTTTCCGGTGCGCGAAGCGGCCAGGCCGCCGGCGAACGCCTGGGCGATGCTGCCCGGGCCGAGAATGCCCCAGCGAATGGGCGTGGTTGCGGTCATTGTCATTCTCCTTGAAGGCTGGAAGGGGGCAGCCGGTCAGCGCAGCCGCAGCCCTTTTTCGTCGAACAGGTAGGATTTGCGGATGGAAACGGTGACCTCGGACGTCGTGGGAACCTTCGCCGCGTCGCGTTGGATCACCACGTCTTCGCCATGGGCCGTTCGGGCGTAGAGAAAGCTCGTGCCACCGAGATGCTCGACCACGTCGATGGCGACGACAAGGTCGGTGCCACCTTCTCCGGCACTGCCGAAATGCTCGGGCCGCACACCTACGATAACCTTGCTGCCCGCTTCCGGCGCGGCGCCGGCCAGCGGCTGGGTGATACGGGTTTTCTCCTGGCCCGCAAGCTCGACCACGACCCCACGCGCATCGTGCCCGACGATTTGCGCCTTGATGAAGTTCATTTTCGGCGAGCCGACAAAGCCGGCCACGAACAGATTGTCGGGATCGTCATAGAGATCGAGCGGCCGGCCGATCTGCTCGATATGCCCGGCGCGCAGCACGACGATCCGGTCGGCGAGCGTCATCGCCTCGGTCTGGTCGTGCGTGACGTAGATCATCGTGGCGCCGAGTTCCTTGTGCAGGCGCGAGATCTCGACGCGCATCTGGACGCGCAGTTCGGCGTCGAGATTGGACAGCGGCTCGTCGAACAGGAACACTTGCGGCTCGCGCACGATGGCGCGGCCGATGGCAACGCGCTGGCGTTGGCCGCCGGAGAGTTTCTTCGGGCGCCGGTCCATCAATTCGCTGATGCGCAGGATCTCGGCCGCGCGCTTCACCCGCCGGTCGGTGTCGGCCTTGGGATTGCCGGTCATGCGCAGCCCGAAGGAGAGGTTTTGCTCGACGCTCATATGCGGATAGAGCGCATAGGACTGGAACACCATGGCGATGCCTCGATCGGCCGGCTCGACATCGTTGACCAGTTTGCCGCCGATGGCAATCTCGCCGCCGCTGATGTCCTCGAGCCCGGCGATCATCCTGAGCAGGGTCGACTTGCCGCAGCCGGACGGACCGACGAAGACGACGAACTCGCCGTGCTTGATGTCGATGTTGGCGCCATGGACGACTTCGAAGACGCCGAAGCGCTTGACCACATTGCTCAGCGTAACGGTTGCCATGCTGCCTCTTACTTGACTGCGCCGGCGGCGATGCCGGCGATGAAATGGCGCTGCAGGAGCACGAAGACGATCAGCATCGGCACGGTGAGCATCACGGCCCCTGCCATGATGCCGCCCCACGACACTTTGGTGAGGCCGATCAGCGTGCCGAGCGCCACCGGCGCCGTCATCGAACCCGGCTGGCTGTTGATCAAAAGCGGCCAGAGATAATTGTTCCAGGAGGCAAGGAACAGGATGATGGCGAGCGCGGCCAGCATCGGCCGCGCCAGCGGCAGCGCGACGAAGAGGAAGATACGCCACTCCTTCACGCCTTCGACACGGGCGGCGTCGAACAGATCGTCCGGCATCATCGAAAAACTTTGCCGCATGAACAGCACGCCGAGCGAATTGAAGAGCGGCGGCACGATCAGCGCCACCCAGGTGTTGGCGAGCTGGAAGTCGCGCGCCACCATGATGAATTGCGGGATCAGCACCACCGCATAGGGAAGCGTGATGGTGCCGAAGATGATGCCGACAACCACACCTTTGCCGAAGAACTGGTAGCGGGCCAGCGCCCAGCCGGCCATCGACGTCAACAGCACCGACAGGAAGGTGTAGGTCACCGCCACCGAGACGGAGATGCCGATGGCGCCGACGAAATTGGTGTCGCGCTGCAGATTGTTGAAATTGTCGACGAAATTGCCGTGCGGCAAAAGCTCGATGCCAGGGCTGAAGATGCCGTTGTCGGGCATGGTCGAGAACACCACCATCATCCACAGTGGGAACAGCCAGATCAGCGCCAGCGGGGTGAGGAAAAGATGCAGCGCGATGCTGCGCCTCAGGCGGGCGGAGGAGAGCGAACTCATTGCTTTTCCCTCGTCAGCCACAGTTGCACCAGCGTGATCGCGATCGCCAGCGCCGCCATGGTGTAGGCGACGGCCGAGGCATAGCCGAAATTGAGCGAGCGGAACCCCTGGCGGTAGAGCAGCAGGCCGAGCGTCTCGGTGCCGCCGCCCGGCCCGCCGCGCTCGGTGATCAGGAAGGGCTCGGTGAACAATTGCATGGTGCCGATGATCGACAGCACCAGGCAGAACACGATGACCGGTTTCAAGAGCGGCAAGGTGATGTAGAAGAACTGCTTGAGCTTGCTGACGCGGTCGAGCGTCGCCGCCTCGTAGACATCCTCGGGGATGGATTGCATGCCGGCCAGAAGGATGATGGCGTTGTAGCCGGCCCAGCGCCAGGTGACCGCGATCATGATCAGCGCCATGGCCGGCGTGACATTGGAGAACCAGTCGACCTTAGGGAGCCCGACGCTGTTCAGCAGCTTGTTGACGATGCCGAAATCGAGGCTGAACATCAGCCGGAACACCGCCGAATAGGCGACCTCGCCGACGACGACCGGAGCGAAGAACGCAAAGCGGTAGAGACCCCTCGCCTTCAAGAGCGGCGAATTCAAAAGCACGGCCATCACCATGGCCAGCGCGATCATCACCGGCACCTGGATGACGAGGATGAGCAGCGTGTTCTTCAGCGCGTTGAAGAAGGCCGGATCGCCGATCAGCCGGCCCCAGTTGAAGCCCGGCGCGAAACGCCAGGGCACGGTGCGTGTCGCCTGGAAGGAGATCATGAACGACGAGATGATCGGCCATACCCAGAAGACGGAGAAGATCAGCAGATAAGGCGCCAGGAAACGATAGGCCGTGGCGTTGCGGTTTCGCATCCTGCTCCTCCTCCCTCATATCCGGTGTTTCAGACAAGCTCGCAGGCGCAGAGTCCGGGCGGCAAGAGCCGTCCCGGACCCCGTCCCTGGGAGGTTATGATTTGACCGGCAATCCGGTCGCCGCCGCGATCTGTTTTGCGGCGTCGTCGAGTGCCGCCTTGGCGTCGGGATAGCCTCCGGCCAGATATTTGGTCTGCACCGCGCGGACGATGATTTCGGCATCGCTCTGGAACTGCGTGCCGCGGCTGGGGACGACCTTGGGCAAGGTGCCCAGAATATCCTTCCATACCGCCTGGCCACCCCAATAGGGCAGGCCTTGGCTGACGTAGGGGTCATCCAGCGCCGAGACCAGCGAAGGGACCAGGCCGAACTCCTTCAGCATGGTGATCTGGCCTTCATTGGTTCCGAGGGTGTATTTCAGGTATTCGTAAGCCGCTTCCTTGTTCTTCGAGGCCGAGGTGATGGCCAGCGACGAGCCGCCGAGATTGGCGGCGCGGGGACCGTCGGCCGTCAGGCTCGGCATCAGATAGACGCCCCATTTGCCGTTCTCGCCGGCTGATTCGGTGCGGATGGTGCCTTCATACCAGCCGCCATACACTTGGGTGGCGACAGTGCCCGCCGTGTTATTGGTGATCTTGGTGCCCCAGTCGGCGGACGACACGATGCCGGCGTCCTTCATCTCCTTGACCTTGGTCAGGGCGTCGACGCATTTGGGTTCGCTGACCGTGATCGACTGGCCATCCTCGGCGAAATAGGCGCAGCCCTGCTCGTTGGAGATCATGCGGAAGAATTCAGTGTCGCCGTTGAAATCGGCATTGGTCATCGAGACGCCCGGATTGGCGGCCTGGATCTTCTTGCCGGCGGCGATGAAATCGTCCCAGGTCTTGATCGATGCCGGATCCACCCCAGCCTTCTCGTAGAAGTCGCGGCGATAGAAGGCGGCGACCGGGCCGGAATCCCACGGCATGGCATAGGCCTTGTCGCCGACCTCGAGCTCGGTGCGCTTGAAATCGGGGAATTTCTTCTGGTCCTCGGCACTGTAGCCCAGCGTATGCAGGTCGACGAAGCAGTCGGGGAACTGGCTCCAGTAATTCTCGGCTTCGCCATTCTCGATGGTGACGATGTCGGGCAGGCCGACGCCGCCGGCCGCACAGTCGGCGATCGACTTGTCGTAGGTCGGCTGGTTGCCGAGATCCTGAACCGTGACCTTGATGTCGGGATGCAGCTTGTTGAAGCCGGCAACCGTCGCCTTCAGCGACGAAGCGGCGACATTCCAGCTCCAGATGGTGATTTCGCCGGACTGCGCAAAGGCCGGGGCTGAGCCCAGGGCAAGCGCGAGCGCGGCGCAGGTCAGTGTGATGCGCATTGAAATCCTCCCATTTCATTTGCTCTCTCTGCGAGCGTGGCTACACTATTCGGCGCGGAAGGCTTGTCGCCGACAAAGGGAATACGGAATTGGCGGAAAGTAAGATGCCGGAGCGGCCGTTTTACCAGCCAGGGGCCAGCAGCGTGGAAGGTCTGCCGCTGCTCCTGCAGATGTTTCACACCGCTCCGCTGGTGATGCTCAAGCCGCACTGGCATGCCCAGGTCGAGGTGAATTTCATCGTCCGCGGCAGCGTGCACTACCGCATGAACGAGCACGAAATCTCGCTTTCGGCCGGGGAGATGTGCTTCTTCTGGGGTGGCCTGCCGCACCAGATGGACGATCTCAGCGACGACGCCATCTATGCCGGCGCGCATCTGCCGCTGGTGCATTTTTTCCGCCTGCATCTGCCGGCGGACGTGCGCCACCGGCTGATGACGGGTGCGACGCTGGTGACCAGCGCCACCGACCAATCCGACAACGACAATTTCGCCCGTTGGAACAGCTATGCCCGCTCGGGCGATCCGGCCAAGGCCGAGCATGCCGTCAACGAGCTTCTGCTGCGGCTGGAGCGGGTGCGGTTCGAGCCCTACCGGCTGGTGC
Source organism: Mesorhizobium sp. WSM4312 (assembly GCF_002294875.1). Classification (NCBI taxonomy): domain Bacteria; kingdom Pseudomonadati; phylum Pseudomonadota; class Alphaproteobacteria; order Hyphomicrobiales; family Phyllobacteriaceae; genus Mesorhizobium; species Mesorhizobium sp. WSM4312. The sequence goes on from NZ_NSFU01000018.1 coordinate 54,702, forward strand.
CCGAGACGGCGGCCGGGCAGGAAGCCGGCAGTGCCTTCGACCAGCAATCCTCCCGCAATGTCGGACGCATGTGCGACTTCATCGCCGAGAATTTCCTCTACGACATCGATTGCATGAACATAGCGGCGGCCGCCGACATCCATCCCAAATACGCCATGAGCCTGTTCAAGAAATCGACCGGCATGACGCTCAACGAATATGTCAACCTTCTGCGGCTGAGCTACGCGCAGGCATTGCTGATGCATCAGGATGCCAACGTGCTGCGCGTCGCCATGGACTCCGGCTTCGGCTCGCTCAGCGCCTTCAACAAATCCTTCCGCAAGCTGGCCGGCATGACGCCCTCCGACTTCCGCAAGGGTGTGGCCGGCGCAAGGTAGAGTGAGGGCTCGTTGCCGCCTTCCCATCGATGCGAATGCATTGCGGCAACTCGATCATTGCCTAACGACGGATCCCGCAGTTGCTACGGCGCCGGGACGGAGGCAAAAAAGGCCGGAAGGGCCCGGCCCTCGCGCCATAACGGCAATGAAAGCGCCTGAGGAAGCCAGCCTTTCCACAGCCTCGCTTTTCCTGCCGGAAATCGCCACCTAGGCGCTGGACAGGCTAAATTCCCGTGCTATAACCCACGCGCTTTCAAGGGGCGCCCCACGGTGCCTTCATGAAATCCGGTTCACGCGTTTTCGTTTGCCGGAACAGGCCCAGATAGCTCAGTTGGTAGAGCAGCGGACTGAAAATCCGCGTGTCGGTGGTTCGAATCCGCCTCTGGGCACCATTTCCCCTTCCCATAGCTTCTCACGGCATCCCACCAATCAACATAATCAACGCGTTAGCTTGTCTGAGCTGCTCATGCGGACCCGCCGTGTGCCGTTCCAACGCATCGGTTTGTGGGTAACGATCCAGACGTTCCCCATTGCCCGGGAGGTTCGTTACCCATGTCGCGCAGGGAGGAGAAGATCACGGCTCTCATAGAAGCGCGCACTACCTTTGGCTTGATCTCCGAGGAATACGTCAAGCGGATGCAGGAGCGGGACGCCGCAGCGGCCGCCACCAAAACCAAATGGCTCCTCGAAGACTTGGCCTGCCCGCTCGCCAAACGTCCAATCAAAGAGATCACTCCAGCGGAGATTCTTCAACTTCTCCAGAAGATCGAAAAGAGCGGCCGACGGGAAAACGGCGCGGCGTCTGCGCGGCGTGATCGGCAGTGCCTTCCGGTTGGCGATTGTCACCCTGCAGGCCGAGGGCGACCCGACCCTGCCCTCCGGGGCGCCTCCAGCCGCCTAAGGCCAATGGTCGTGCCGCTATCACGGATGAAAAGAAATTCGGTCAGCTCCTCGTGGCGATCGATGAGTACGATGGCTGGCCGACCATACACGCCCGAGACCAGCGGCAAGGCGGCGGCTTCATCCAGACGAGCCTGCGCGAATGGGTTTATGCTCGAGCCTACAACACTTCTCATGAACGCACCGCAGAACTGCCACGATAGCTTCATCGCTACAATTGGCACAGGCCACACGGCAGCTTAAAATCAAGACCGCCTATCAGCCGCCCCGGGCTAACAACCTGTTGAGGTTCCACAACTAACCAAACGGGGCTTACCGCGGCTGCGACGAAATCGACCGCATCGCAGGGGCGTGATCAAGGTCCACTCACCTGACTTCATATGTGCGCCACATAGGACTGAATAAATCCGTTCGCTGGCGTTCGGCATCCGTCGGCATATACAGTTTGACACCAACGCCACGTCCAACGGATCTCCGGCATACTGCCGACTGAATATTTCAAAGGACCGTCAGGGCCAGTGAGGTTCGTGACCGCACTCTCTTCGTCTCAATCGATTGAACATAAAGAGTATCCCCTTACGGCCGATGCGCGAAAAGCCGCGTCGTGACCGGCAGGTGTCACAGCCTTCCTACTCCGTTGTACTGCCTTTCTTTCTGCGCCGATTGATGTGCGATTGCGCGACGGCCATTCGCAACTCGGGTGTCATCTCCAATGGCGCATTCTCTGCCTCGTGTGGGTTCTGCAGCCCTTGGACGTGGACGGTGGGGAATGGGAGTTCGATGCCCTGCTCCTTGAAGGCTTGGCGGAGGCGTAAAAAGAATCTGCCTTTCATACTGAAGGCGCCTCCCGGTCTGGTTGTGACCTTGACCCTTAATACGATGCCGTACTCGCCAAACTCCTGTACGCCCTGCATCTTGATCGGTTCGATCACCCAGTGTTTGAATTCTGGATCTTCCGCCAGTTCGAGGCCTATCCGCTTGATCAGCTTGCGGGCGAACTCGACATCGGTATCATAGCCAACGGTGATGTTGTACTTGTCGGTGACCCAGTCGCGGCTCTGGTTCTGCACCGCCCCGAGTTCACCGAAAGGTATTGTGAACAGCGGGCCACGATGGTGGCGCAGCTTCACCGAGCGCAGCGAAAAGCTCTCCACCGTACCCCTGTAGCTGCCCGATGAAATGTACTCGCCGACACGAAACGCATCGTCGAGCAGATAAAACACCCCTGAGATCACGTCCTTGACGATGGTTTGTGCCCCAAATCCGACAGCGACGCCAACGACGCCGGCGCCGGCGATCAGCGGGCCGATCTGGATACCGATTGAGGCGAGCATCATCAGCACGGCCATCACGACGATCACTGCAAGCAGGATGTTTTGGATGATCGGCAACAGCGTGCGCAGCCGTGCCTGCTGCGGATCGAGGGTCGGGACGTCCTCGTCGCCGATCACCGCATGCGGTGTTTCAATGCCCAGCTTTCGCTCGATCAAGGCTTTGATGATCGACCACCCGAAATCGGCGGCAAGCGCAATGACCACGACGTTGATCAGGCCGCGCAATATCAGCGTGGTCGTCGGATCGCTGTCCTGCATGGACTGCATGTCCAGACCCCAGACACGCGCGAGAAGGTAAGCCGCCGCCAGGATCAAAATCATCCGGATCCCGCGATCGATGACAGCGATCGTCACCGCCGGAATCGTCGGCCGGCCGGCATCTTCGGATCCTGGCCGCAGGACGAAATTGACCCCGCGCTGCGTCAGCACGATTGCCAACGGCAAGACGAATGCGGTGAAGGTAAACCAGAAGAGTATATAAAGGCCGGCTATGCGCTCCAGGAACAGAACGATGAAATAAGCAGTCAACAGCCATGTCGCTGCCGTGTGACCGTGCCCGCCGTCCCGCCGTGTTCTTGGCCGACGCCAGACGGCGCGCAGAAAGAGCAGCAGCAGGATGAAATCGGCGCCCAGAGACAGGACCATCATTCCGTCCTGATCGATGCCGAGACCCGGCAAGAGGTTAAAGGCGGCGGCGAAGAAGGCGAAGACGCCGACGATCCGCGATAGCCAATAGGACCAATGGTCGGCGGTCTCGTTGGCGATCGGCAAGGCACGAACCTCGACGGCGTTCTCGACATGCATGAAGGAAGGGACGAGCAGGGCTATGACGTACGTGCGCACACCCCATGTAACGACGGCAGCCATCAGAAATGTCAGCACAATCTGGCGGATAAGCATTGGCCAGTCGAACAATATGAACGCGCCGGCGCTGCCCACCGCGAACGAGACGATCAGCAGGCTGGAATAAAGCGTGCGACCACCAATCTTCTTGGCCCGCCCGATGGGCGTATCCTTCGATTGGGCGATAATCCAAAGACGAAATGGGCGGGTGAGTTTGTACGTGGCCCAGGTCAGCGCCAGGCCGGCGGCGATGAAAATCGCAATCAGCAAAAATACGCCGGCTGGCCCCCTGCTGGACATATCCTCCATGGTCGCTTCCCGAACGCGTGCGAACTGGCCTGGCAGCGAGGGTAGAGTTCGCACGATCCGCTCGATATGATGCTTGATCCGATCGAGCGTAGAGGATGCCATCGTATTCATCTGGCCCGGCGCGGCCACCGCGTCGGACGATGCATCGGCCGGCGAAGCTCCTGCCGCGGCGGGCGCTGCCGTTGACCCGGGGGCCTGATTTCGCTGTTCGGCCACCCAGGCCTTCACTGACGGATCGTCGAGAAGCTCGAATAACTGTTTGACCCTTTCAGGCGGGACGGTTGGCGGTGACTGCGCCTGTGTCGGGCCAGCCAATAGGAGGGCGATCCCGAAGACCAGCGGCCTGGCAATCAGGACAAACATCGCCGCCAGATCTTCGAGACGTGGTGCCGGGCGCGCCAGGTTCCTGGCTTCCAATCGTCGAATCATGCGTGGCATCGTGCTGTACCCTTCCGGTCAATCGGCAAGCAACGACATCTATGTCCGCCGTTGCTTCTACCTTGAACAAGCCGATGTTGTGGTGCAAGACATCATCGGTCTGAGCTAGACCCTTGCGCCGGGTACTTGGCGGTGTCTACTAGCCGCAGGGGCAGGGCATTCCGACCTCGGCCTCCGGCCGTTCCATGAACTGGGCATTGGTGATTCTGGGCGCAGAACGCCCGGCATCGGGATCCTAGGCCCATACAACGAGAGCATAATCGCTTGCCATTCAGCCTGTCTCCAGACCTTTTAGCCTTGCCTCTAATTCGCCCCGACCTTGACAGAGCAGCGCTGCCATCCGATGCCGTCGTCCGTTTTTGACATTCGCCGACTCTTGCCGAAGAAGACGAAAGCTCGATGGTCCAGGACAACGCAAACGGCGGTACTGCTACTGAAGCTCTCGCGTGGACTGCGTTGTGGAACGCCGCGTCAGATTGTGGCAGCGGCTCGCGCCCGATCAACCTGCAGTCCCTGCGCGCGCTGCCGGCAGGGCGGAAATGGATGCGCGAGGCCGTCAGGGTGGTCTTCGATGGGCTTATGGTCGGAAGCCTGTCGGCGCCGGCGCAATTGGCTGCCAGATGGGACAAGTTCGGCGGCGCCGTCACCGAGTTGATCGTCGAACTCGGCAAGGTCTGGGGCGATCCCGCAGCGGGTCGCCGCGCCCAGTATCAGCTTGAGCAAATGCTTCTCGACGTCGACGATCTTGCCGCGCGGCGCAGGCTGGCGCGGACACTCGGAATTCGCGTCGACGCTCGCAATCCGACCGCGATCGAACTCCCGGAAGGCATCGATCGAATTTATGCCTATCTGATGATGGACGGCCAGATCGAGGCTGTCGTGCAGTTTGGCGTGCTCGGGACAGTGACAAGAGATCATTGGATTCAGTTGATTCAGAATGTCGTGCCCGCTGAGCGGCTTACAGACGGTACGGCAAGGCTTGCAGTACGATCAACTGTGCCGCAAGAGGGCGTCGGTGCCGACACGTCAAACACGCTTGCACCCGAGGCGTTGCTGTCCACAGCCGAACGCCGGACCGATCCGGAAAGTCACTTCGGCAAACTCGCCCTATTGGCCGCTGCAGCGCGGGAGCTGGTTCGGTCGAGCGCCGAACCAGCACAACCTCCTGCAGCGCCGCGCCGAGCACGGTCCGCGGACAGGAATGATCGCGCGGCGTTCTGGAACAGCTATTTCGCGACCGAGGATCCGTGGAACTACGGCTCGCTCTATGAGCAGGAAAAATATCAGCGGCAGCTCGAAATCCTGCCTGCCGGCCCCATCGGACGGGCGCTTGAGCTGGCCTGCGCGGAGGGCCACTTCACGCGGCAGCTGGCGCCGCGTGTTGGCCATTTGACCGCAACCGACATCTCCGCCATAGCCATCGAGCGGGCCCGTGCGCGATGCAGTGATCAGCCTAACATTGAGTTCGGTGTGCTGGACTTCGCTGCGGACGCCCTGCCGGGTGAGATGGATCTGATCTTCTGTTCGGAAGTGCTCTACTACCTGGATGATCTCGCCGAGTTGCAGCGTATCACTAAAAAATTCGCTGAGGCATTGGCCCCTGGCGGCAGTTTCATCAGCGCACACGCATTCGTGTTACGTGACAATGTTGAAAGGACGGGCTTCGACTGGAACACATTCGGTGCCCAGGCGATCTCGGAGACGCTGGCAGCGACCGAAGGCCTCGTGCTCGAGCAATCGATCCAGACGGAGCTCTACCGCATAGACCGCTTCCTTCGCCTGTCGCAGGGCGATTTGGTAGCGAAACCGATGATCGATCATGTGCCAATCCGCGCGCCTATCGAAATCGGGGTCGCGCGAAATATCATCTGGGGTGGGGCGCGGGCCTTGCGCCGCGACGTCGCGCGCAACGAACGGCGGCAGCGTATCCCTGTCCTCATGTATCATAGCGTCTCCGATGATGGTCCGGCCGCGCTCGCCCGTTTCCGGCTCACGCCCGCCGCATTCGCCAGCCAGATGGCATGGCTGCGCGCCAATGGCTTTCACGCGATTAGTTCAGATCAGTTGGAAGTGTGCATCGCCAAGCGCCAACCATTCGTTGGCCGCCCAGTTCTTATCACCTTCGATGACGGCTTCCAGAATTTTGCCGACCATGCCTGGCCGACCTTGCGCGCGAACGACCTGACCGCGGAAGTGTTCCTGGTGACGGACCTTGTGGGGGAAAGTGCACAGTGGGACGCCCACAACGGTCCGCCGACGCAACTTATGGGAGCGGGGACGGTGCGACGCCTCGCCGCCGAAGGCGCGTTCTTCGGAAGCCACATGGCGACGCATCGCGCGATCGATGGTCTGTCGAGTTCTGACCTGGCCGCCGAGCTCCTGCGCTCTCGTATGTTCATCGAACGGTGGACCGGTCGTCCAACCACGGCGTTCACGGCACCCTTCTCTGTCACCGACGGACGGCTTGGCCGGCTGGCCAGGGAGTGCGGTTATCGGATCGGCTTCGGCGCCAGACACGGGCCGGCGGACCTCGATTGCGATGCCATCGACCTTCCGCGTATCGAGATTCGAGGGGATCGCTCGCTCGATGACTTTGTCGCCACTGTCGAGGCCGTGCTCGAATAAACGGTGAACGTATCAGTGTCATTGCTCCCGCTCACAATAGGCAAGACACAATCGACGAGACGCTCCGCAGCGTGCGCGCCAAGTCTATCGTGCTCTCGACGAGATTATTGCGTTGACGATGGCATTCTAGCGGTTGGAAGGACTGCTGTCGCAGCGCGCCCCAATGATCCACAAAGAACATCGCCAGTCAGAGGCGATGCAGAGCATTGCCAGAACCTTACATTCTGGCTCGTCGAGGCCGGTCTAGATTTGTGACAAATTGGTTGCGCTTTTTGCTCAATGTCCCGCCGGTACCGCCTTCGCTAGTCTATTGGGCGACTTGGGACACGGCTGACATCAGCTCCTGCGGGTTTGGCGCCCCAAACATGTATCGCCCACCCTCTGGAACCTCCGTGAAGCTCCAGCGGACGATCCCCTGCCGGTCCAGCAGGAACTGACCTATCAGTTGTCCGTGTCCGGTCGCCATCATCTGCTCGTCGGCTTCGGTCAGTTCGTAGTGGTCCTTGTTGTTGAGGATTTCGCTGGCGGCAAAGGGATCCAAAGGACCGGGCAACTCGCCTGGCATGTCGACCCGCATGTCCTTTGCCGCTGCCATCGAGACCTTGTACGGCCAGTTCGTCTCGTTTTCGGTGAATTCGAGATTGGGCAGTCCAAAAGCACGATGTGAAGCGCGTTCAGGGTCCGAGGCCGCAAGCAGATTCGGCATCGGGTGGTAGCGGAAATAGAGACGCGCCCGTTCGATCGGCGTGTTGACCACCGTCAGGCTCCCCACGCCCCTTTCGCGCAACTCCGGATCGAGCCGCGCCTGGGCGGCGATATGGCGCCTGCAAAACGCACAATGCAGACCTCGAAACAGCCCGACCAGCACCGGCTTTTGTCCACGAAAGTCGTCAAGCGCGATCTTGCCTTCCTGGGTAATGGCGTCGAGTACCAAGTTCGGCGCGCGGTCGCCCGGTTGAAGCGGTAACAAGTCAATAGGCGCGGACATTTCAACCTCCCACCCGGCTAGTCGAGAAAAGGCAGCACCACAAGCGTTTCCGGATCCAGCCCGTGCTGGGCGCATGTTCCCTGCGCCAGGGAAAAGTAACGTTCGGCCTCGGCCAGATTGTCGAGGTCGAGATTGAGCGTTGCGAGACCATCATAGCACGGAAACAGCAACTGGGGCTCGCCCGTTTCGCGGGCTACGTCCAGTGCTTCCTCGAACAAGCCAACCGCCAGTTCCGGACGGCCGTTGCACTGGTGGATCTGCCCAAGCACGATCAACGGCACCGGCAGGTGCTCGCGCTGGTCGAGCGCCCGGTCAATCTCGATGGCCTTCTCTGCGGCAGGGATGCCCTCCGTCGGACAGCGATCCGTGAAAGTACAACAAGCGACCGCCAGATTGGCGAGGAGGCGCGCCTGGAAACCCAGATCACCAATATGGCGCGCCACTTCAAGACCGCGCCGACAGACCTCGATCGCCTTTGCCGGATCGATGGTCGTGTAAAGCACGCCGACATTGGTGTAGCCGCGGCAGGCCGCGCCCAGTAGACCGGCGGCTTCGGCCAATTCAATGCTACGCTCAACCTGCCGCACGGCTTCACGGTCTCGTCCAAGGCGAGCCAGCGCGACAGCCTTGGTATTGAGTGCCTCGGCTGTCACAAGGATGGCATCACACCCTGCCTCGGAGGCACGCTCCGTCGTCAGAGCGCCGACGCAATCCAGCGCCGCGTCCGCCCATTTTGCCGCAAGAGCATGATCTCCGCTACGGAACGCCTGCCGGCCACGTTCTTGCCAGAGATGCGCCTGCTCGATCGGGGCATCCGCTCCATCGAGGAGCGCTGCCGCTTCAGCATAGCGGGATTCTGCGTTGTCGCGCTTGCCGACGTCCCAGAACAGGCGACCGATCTTGCGCAAAACGCGCGCCGAAGCGACACGATCGGCTGACTCGCGATATGCCTGCAACACCGTCTCGTAATGGCGGTGCGCGATCTCGCGGCGGCCTGCCGGACCGCTCAAATCGGCAATGCGCTCTGCAATTGCCAGTTTGAGCGGTGTCTGCCCGGTCGCGCCCAACGCAGTCAGTGCCCGCTCGTAGAAACGAAGGGCGTCGTCGTTGGCGTAGATCATGCGAGCGTGATCGCCCGCCGCCTGCAGGTAGTGCGCGCCCTTCTCCCGCTCGGCGCTCTGTGCGAAATGATGACCGAGCACGGTCAAATCCTCGAGCCGTTCCGGCTTGTCGCCGCACAGTTTCTCCAAGGCAGCACCGACCCGCCCGTGGATGTCGGTCCGGCGCTGCAAGAGCAGATTCTGGTAGATCACGTCCTGCAGCAATGTTTGCGTAAAGCGGTAGCTTTGCGACGAGACCGAGCCTGATCCGGCAACTTCCTCGATGATTTCGGCATCGCAAAGCAGTTCGCAGCCGGCTTCCAGCCGGCCAGGATCGGCTGTCACGGTTTTCAGAAGTGTGGCATCGAAGCGCGGGCCGATCACCGCGGCTTCCTGGGCCAACCGGCGTACCTCTTGGGGCAGCCGGTCGACGCGGGCGAGCAACATTGCCTGGATCGTGGCGGGGATGCCGGTTGCGACCTCGCCTGCCACAGTCCGCCATCGCTGGCCCTCGCGCACCAGTACACCGCGATCGATAAGGCCGCGAACGATCTCCTCTATAAAAAGGGGGTTGCCGCCCGCGCGCTCGAGGATCTGGTCAAGAAGCCCTCCTGCGGAGTTTACCCAGCTCTCGCCGAAAAGCGCCGCTAACAGGCTGCGTCCGTCATCGCGGCTAAGCGGTGAAAGCCTGAGTGCTGTGTGACTGACCCGACTTGAGTCGAGCTGGCCGTGGTCCGGCTCCGGACGATGCGTGACCAGCAACATCAACCGCGTGCGCTCCAACCTGTCCATCACGAAACGCAGTGCCTCGAGCGACACGGCGTCGGCCCAGTGCAGGTCTTCGACGACAATCAACAGCGGCGACAACGCAAGCCGCCGTTCGATGATTGTGCGGACTGCGTAGAGAATTTGCCGCCGCAGCTGCTCGGGCTCGACATGCTGCAAGGTGGCATCGGGGTCGCCAAGACCAAGCACATGGTAGAGCAAGGGCATCAGCCGCTTCGCCTCCTCGCCCTGCAGGCCGAGATCGGCCAGCAAGCCTGCGAGCTTCCCCCGCATTTCGTCCCCATTGTCGTTCTGCATCATCCCGGCGGCACTGCGCACCACCGCGCCCAAGGCGCCAAATGATCGTTCGCCCAGCGGTGAGCACGTGGCCTGCCGCACGGCGACGTTGCGAAAACGATCCTCGTCGCCGACGCGGGCGACGAACTCCTTCACCAGCCGCGATTTCCCGATACCGGCTTCTCCAACGAGGCGGACAAGTTGGGCCGAGCCGCTGCACGCCTGGTCAAGGCTCGCCAGCATTCTATGCAGCTCAGCGTCACGACCTATCATCGGCGCGCTGAGGCCGAGCGCCTCGAGCCCACGCGCCGCACGCGGCGCCGCAAGCGGTGCATCCAGCCGATGGACGAGCACACTGCCGGCCTTGCCGCGAAGCACGACATCACCCAGCGGTTCGTAGGAGAAGGCATGCCGGGTCAGCTTGTGAGTGAGCTCGCCTACCAGCACCTCACCCGGTGCGGCCAGCGATTGCAGGCGTTGCGCCGTATTCACGGTGTCACCGGTAACCGAATAGGATTTGGCGGTGCCGATGCCCAATCCGCCGGTGACGACCGGACCGGTGTTTATGCCGATGTGGAGCAACAGCGGCGAGCCGGAGTTGGGCGCGCTTTCGCCGAGCCGCGCCGTCCGGGCGATCATGTCGAGAGCGGCGCGAAGCGCACGCTCCGGATCGTCCTCATGCGCGACCGGCGCCCCGAACAAGGCAAGCAGTGCGTCGCCGATGAATTTGTCGACGAAACCACCAAAGTTTCGCACGGCTGCCGTCAATTCCTTGAACAGTTCGTTCTGCAGCGCTTGCATCACCTCGGGGTCGAGCTGCTCGCTGAGTGTCGTGAAGCCGCAAAGGTCGGCGAACAGGACCGTTACCGTCCGACGATCGGCCTCTGAGACGGGTTGCAGCCCATCGCCTTCGATGTTCGGAAGCAGCGACGGAATTCGAGAAGGCGGCACAACGGTCCGGCTTGGTGTGGGAGCAGGCCGTTCGACCGCTTTTGCGGGCGCACCGACGCTTGCCCCACATTTCGGACAGAACTCGAAATCAGGTGCGCAGAGGTAGCCGCAACTTGCGCATGGCACGGGTTGGCGCCTGCCGCACCTCGGACAGAAAGCGTATCCGCTCTCAACCTCGAAACCGCAGCCCGAGCAGTCCATCGAAAGACCTCACTAGCTACCGTGACGGCGTGATCGCGCTACGCACGTCACGGCCAAGGTATTCACAAGGATGAACCGTTAGCCGTCGACCGGCAAGCGGCAGCGCAAATCGGCATCGAGCGATCCGTGTGGCTCCGTGGCAGGGCGCTGCCGATTCGGGCGGCTGCGTCCTTTGCGAAAGTTCCCTCTTCCCCTCTGTCTTCCTGCTATTGTGGGGACGAGGAGACGGACCGATGAGCGAGAATCGCAAGCTGGCCGCAATCCTGGCCGCGGATGTCGTCGGCTACAGCCGGCTCGCGAGCGCGGACGAGGATCGTACCTTGGCGAGGTTGCGGGCCCTGCGCAGCGACCTGATCGATCCGATCATCGCTGTGCACAACGGGCGGGTGATCAAGCGTACCGGGGATGGGGCGCTGGTTGAGTTCCGCAGCGTGGTGGATGCCGTGCGTTGCGCCGTTGAGGTTCAGAACGGCATGGTGGAGCGCAATGCCGGCGTACCGCAGGACCGCCGCATCGAGTTCAGGATCGGTATTCATCTGGGGGATGTCGTTGAAGAAAGCGACGGCGACCTGATGGGCGACGGCGTCAACATCGCTTCGCGTTTGGAGGGCGTCGCGGCGCCCGGCGCCATCTGCCTGTCCGAGGATGCCTATCGCCAGGTCAAGGCGAGGCTGGACCTCTCGGTCAGCGATCTCGGCAGCACGCAGCTCAAGAACATCGCCGAGCCCATCCGGGTCTATTCGCTGCAAGTCGGTAGCGCCGGGACCAAGGCGACCCCGGAAACCGCGACGGGCCGGCCGGCTGCGGCAGCGCCGCCGAAGCTGTCGATCGCCGTACTGCCGTTCACCAACATGAGCGGTGACGCCGAACAGGACTACTTCGCCGACGGCATCTCCGAAGACATCATCACGGCGCTGTCCAAACTGTCGCAGCTCTTCGTCATCGCACGCAATTCGTCGTTCACCTTCAAGGGCCAGAACGTCCGTGTGCAGGAGGTGGGCACGAAGCTCGGCGTGCGGCATGTGCTTGAGGGCAGCGTACGCAAGTCGGGGAACAGGGTGCGCATCACCGCGCAGCTCATCGATGCAACCTCGGGCGGCCATCTTTGGGCTGAGCGGTTCGACCGCGAGCTGACCGACATATTCGCCGTCCAGGACGACGTGACGCAGCGGATCGTTGGTGCGCTGGCGCTCAATCTGACCGAGGGTGACCGTCAGCGGCTGACGCCCGAGCATCCGCGCAACGCAGAGGCGTATGACTGTTTCCTGCGGGGCCGGGAGCTGTGGCACCGGCTGACGAAGGAGACCAACGTCGCAGCCCGCGACGTCTTGCAACGTGCCATCGACCTGGACCCGAACTTTGCCTCTGCCCACGCTTTCCTCGCACTCACGCACGGACTCGACTACCTCAATAGGTGGAGTGCCTCGCCGCCGGAATCGATGGCGCAGGCGGAAGAGGTCGCAACGCGAGCGGTAACGCTGGATGGCAGCGATCCCTGGGCGCACTGGGCGCTGGCTATAGCCAAGCTGTACACACGACAGCACGATGGGGCCATCGACGAGGCCGAGCGCGCGATCGTCCTCAATCCGAACTTCGCGGAAGGGCACGTCATCCTCGGCGAGGCGCTGTACTATTCGGGCAGACCCGAGGAGGCCCTCGAGAGTTTCGCCCGGGCGAAGACCTTGAATCCATACTTTCCAGATGTGCTTCTGCATTTCCAGGCTTTGGCGGCGTTCCAACTGGGAAGGTACGAAGAGGCCGTTGACCTCTTGCTGCAACGGCTGGCTCGCAACGCTGTCACCGACGTCTCTCGCGCGCTTCTGGCCGCCTGCTACGGCCATCTCAGCCGTTTCGCCGAGGCCCGCGCGGCATGGCAGGAAGTGCTTCGCCTCAACCCCGACTATTCGCTGGAATACCGTCGCAAGGTCTTGCCCTACAAGAACCCTGCCGATTTCGAACTCGTGGTGGACGGGCTCCGCAAGGCCGGTGTCGTGCAATGACAGGAGGCCATGTCAGGTCGCCTTGATCCCAGCCTGGCCGATCTTGCGCCATCGAGCGTTTTCGCGAACCAGTTTCAGGTCGTCGGTCGTCTCGGCAAATGTCCGCAATCGGTATTGCCGGAGCAGTTCCGGGAAAAGCGCCCCTTCCGGCAGGCCGGCAAGCTGCTCGCGGACCGAGATCTTTTCATCGATGACCCGCATGCCCCAGGCATTTTCCCGAACCTGCAGCTCCGCAACCAGATCGCGCTCTTCCGGCGCGTTTTCATCTAGCGCAGCCAGCAGGATCGAGTGGAAAAGCGCTACATAACCAATCTGTCTCAGGCCACCCACAACCCGCACGCGCGGCAATATGGCGAGGACGAGGAACATCAGGAACAAGTTCGGCAGCAGAACGCCGTCCAGCAGCGCCTGCCTGAGATGCGGCCGCTCGAACGGGATGGAAAGACCATGCGGCCTGTCAGGCTCGATCAGGTGCCCGTTCTCGAGGACGAGCTTGCGCACGCGCTCCTCGCGGATGCCCCAGAAATAAGCCGTGGCATTGGGCAGGAATCTGCCAAATGGGGTCGATGCGGCCTCTTGCAAGGCACGGTCGAGACGCTGGCGCCTTGCGGGCTCAATGAGCAGTCTGGACAGGAGGCTGCCGTCATATTCCAGATGCCGAGCCATGGCAGCCGCGGCGAGCCGATCATCGATGAAAACCGGCAGGGCCATGCCGGAACGATCCCAACTGGCGACTAGGTCTTCGTTGAGCTCTGTGAGCGCATCGGCGGCGGTTGCAAACACCTTGTCCTGGCTGGCGAGCAGTGTGCCCAGCCAACGACTGGCGTCCGTCTCATTGCCCACCGCTTCGAGCGCGCTCGTGTTGAGGGTGACGGGACCGGCCGCGCAGGCGCTTTTGCGGCACAGCTTGTGGCGCCCCATGCCGAACAGGTTGACCTTGTCGTCGCCGACATCGAGCCATCCCGGCCCCTCCCGGCCAACTGTCTCCATGGTCATCGTCGTTCCCATGAAGCTGAAGAAGACGGACAGCCCGTTTTCGACCGCGCCGAGCCAGGCAAGCAGATGGGCGTCGAAGGTGATCCGGTCCATCAGAAGCAGGCAGTGCAGGCCTGACTGAATCACCGGTCTGTGCTCGAACTCTTCGAGGGCCTTGCCGATCTCTTCAGGCTGCATGATCACCCCGAGGCGCTGCTGCAGGACGTCGCGCAGGATTGAGCGGGCAGCGATCGCCGGGCTTGATGCAGGCCTTGGCAAGGGCCGCCACAGATGGCGGGCGTATTCGGAAACCGGTGCATTCCAGTTCTGCTCAATGTCACGCACAACTTCCGGGCAAAGCAGCGACAGCACAGCCAGAATGTCCGCCGGAGGCGCAGAGGTAGGGTCAAGGACGGCAGTCATTGGTCCCGTCTAGCCGCTTGCGGTGCAAACGCCAAGGGAGACCAGACTCGGCACGAATTGTTTGACTGGCTGAACGGTTGAGGCCAGACAGCGGATCTTAGAACCGCAGCCGGGCCATGCTCAGGAGGTCGTGGTACCGCCCGTTGGTAAAACCGGCCTTCACATGCCGGCCTTCGACCTCAAAGCCGTGGCTTGCGTAAAGACGGATGGCCGGTTCGTTGTCGGCATAGACGGTCAATTCGACCCGCTTCAAGGCGCGCCAATTGTCGGCCACGTCAAGCAACGCGCCAAGAATGGCCGAGCCAATCCCCTTGCCGACAAAGGCATCGTCAAGGCCGATATTGATCTCGCCGATATGCGAACGGCGCGGCGAACCCTGCACGACCAGGCTGCCATGGCCGACAACCCTGTCGTCCAATTCCGCAACGATCCAGGTGGTTTCCTGGCCGGACTTGGCGATGCGCCGTTCCACCTGCTCCACCCTCTCGAAGGGCATCCTGAGCGTGCCCTCGCGGAAGCCCGGCATGTTGAAGATGGCGCAAAGCGCCTCCGCATCGCTTGGCCGGACGGACCGGATTTGCGGCTGGATCTTCTCGGGGGATGGCGAGGTGGTGCTGGTCATGGCGTTCCGGTGAAGGCAAGAGGCTCGGCACGATGCACCGGACTGCACCTGAAAATCCAGCCGTCTCTACAACCTATGATGCCGATTGCGCGCTGAAATACCGGAAGGCGCCGTAGAGTTTGAAGGCGCCGCTGACGCCGATCCAACCGAAAAGGGCGAGCCAGCACAATGTCCCGGTCGCCGTCCAGCCGATCCGGTGCACGGCGGCGTCGGTGATGACGAGGCCAAGGATGGCAAGCAGGCCGACCAGAAACTGCGCCAGGCCGAGCACCAGCAGTTCTTCGCGCGGCGCGCTTTTCCAGACGAGATATACGCCGCCAGCGCCAGCGAGGAAGATGGCGCTGTAGACCTGGGCGTGGAAGGGATCGACCGACCATGGCCAGGTGCGGCTGACCATCAGGGGAAACAGCAGCATGCCGACGCCATAGAGTCCAAGGATCGTCGTTTCCGCCAACATGTAGCCGCGCCATGCGGGATTCAAAGTCACGCCTTTCGCTGAAGGACGGGCCCTGGCCTGCCACAGGAACAGCCCGGATACCGTGGCCGAGGCAAGATAGACCAGGAACCAGAGCCAGGTCGCTTTCCGATCGAAGTTGAAATAGCCGAGATTGATCAACGAAACCGCCGACACGATGACGGTGAATATGAAGGCCATGACGAGCACCAGCCTGCCGGGCGACCAGCGGTTCCAGAACAAGAGCGCCACCATCACCGCCATTTCGGCGGTGTAGAAGCCGCCGAGGAAGCGGGCACTGAATGGCGTGACTGGCCAGGGCCAGCGCGGCTTGACCAGGGCCGGCGCGAAAAACAGGCCTGCGCCGACGATCAGGACGATGATAACCCCTGCGGAGAAAAGGCGCAGAGCCGCGGGAAATGGCGGGTTGTCGGATGTCGGCATGGGAGACGGTCCCAAAGATGAATGCCCCATGACCCATCATAGTGCCGCTTGCGGCTGTTGAAAATCGGCCGAATGGAAATGAATTGTCACCCGGCTTATCTACTCGAATGGCCATACGGTCCGTTTCGAAGTAAAATAGAACACCCGGATCAAAGAGCGGTCCGGTCAACACGCCGCGGGGGTGCATTTTCCGGAGCCTGCACGATGAACGAAGCTCAGGACCTGTTCTCGCTTCTGCGGCAATCGACCGATGTCGATCCACAGGCAATCGACGCGATCAAGCGAACAATCGCGGAGGGCAAGGACCGCGAACTTTGCCGCATCAACGCGCCAGCCTTCGCCAGCAAGCATGGCCTCGACGAGGAACGCACCATAGGCGCGTTTCTCCATGCGGCGCGGGTGGGCATCTTTGACATTTCCTGGAATGTCCTGTGTCCCGGCTGTGGCGGCGTGCTCGACACCAATGCAACGCTGAAAACCATGCAGAAGGAAGAATACACCTGCGCGCTGTGCGCCGAGGGCTATTCGCCGACCCTCGACGAGATGGTCGAGGTGACATTCACCGTCAGTCCCCGCATGCGCAGGATTGCCGCCCACAATCCACACGAACTGCCGTTGGTGGAATATTTCCGCCAGATCTACTGGGCGTCCGGCGTCGATCTGCCGGATGAGGATTTCGCGAAAAAGATTGAAGCGTTCTCGCTGGAGGATATCGAGCTTGCGCCCGGTGAAAAGGCGGTTCTGCCCATACAGCTTCCGTCCCAATTCATCATCGTGTTCGAGCCGGTCACCCACTCAGCGCAGTTCATCGACGTCAAGGGCGAACCAACAAAGGAGCGCCGAAGCCTCTCCTTGGTCTTTGACCGCGACCATGTCCAGAACCAGACGCTGGAGATGCAACCCGGCCCGTTGCGCATTTTGCTGGAAAACAGGACCGACACCCGCGTGCTGCCGACGGTCTTCATCGCTGGCCAGCAATTGCATGATCTCCTCGGCAAACGCCGGCCCTTCCTCACCGCCAAGCGCCTGCTCACCAACCAGACGTTCCGCGATCTCTATCGCGCGGATACGCTCGACATCAACCAGCGCCTGAAGATCACCAGCCTGACCTTCCTGTTCACCGACCTGCGCGGATCGACCGCGCTTTACGAGCGGGTGGGCGACCTTTCGGCCTTCGATCTCGTACGCGCGCATTTCCAGGTGCTGCACGAGATCGTCGCGGCGGAGGCAGGCGCGGTGGTGAAGACGATCGGCGATGCGGTGATGGCGACCTTCGCGACGCCTGATCGCGCGATAGCTGCGGCCCTCAGGATGCGCGATGCCATGCGTGCGCTCAATGACAAGAGCGGGCGCGAGGATCTGCTGCTCAAGATCGGGGTCCATGCCGGCCCCTGCATCGCGGTGTCCATGAACGAGCGACAGGACTATTTCGGCCAGACGGTCAACATTGCTTCGCGGGTCCAGAACCTTGCCAACGCACAGGCGATCTTCGCCACTCGTGCTGTGGTCGACGACGATCTCACCGCCGATCTGTTGCGCAGGAACGCGCTGACGCCCGTGCCTCACGAAGTCTCGCTGCGCGGCATTGAGCGGGAAATAGCAGTATATACGATTCCTTGAAGACTTGGTCCTTGAAGACTTGGTCCCTGAAGACTCGTCTCCGCCCTCACACGCGCCTGGAGAGAAAATAACGATCAGCGGGCTCCGAGGTTGGCGGTGGGAGGCGTTGCAGCTGCGGGTGATCGAGCGGTGTGCCGCTGACCGCGAAGCCGCCGACGCGAAGCATTCGCGCAATCAGATCGGGAAGCCAAGTATTGGTCACTGCATCGCGATCGTCATAGCCGGTGCCGATGTCGGCATGAACAAGAGCGGCATCGATGCCGATGAACCTCTTCGCTGTCTCGCGTATCTCACCGAGCACGAGGTTTTCAGCTTCGGGAATTGAGCTGGCGTGTGCGCCCACTTCGCGGTCGAACACCACGATCCGGCGTCCGGGTAGGCGCTCGCGCAGATGATGGAACGTCCGGCCATTGCCGAGGCCCAGCTCGAGCACGAGCCCCTCCATCTTCGCCACCTCGACGCAGACTTGGTCGAGAATGTCGCGCTGTGCGGTCATCCTGCTGATGAAATTCTCAAGGCGACTCATGTGCGTTTGTGTGTCCTCAACCAGCTAAAGAGATCGGCGATGCCCGCGACCAGAACGGGTCGCGGGTGAAACCCTGGGGCGACGTGTTAAACTCCGATCGAGTCTCGCCGCATATAGAGGCGAACGATGGACACAGCAATAACCGAGCAGGCAGCCGACAAGGATCATACCGGTGGAGCCGGCGTCCGGCGCGCGGCGGAGTAGCGATGTCACTTGTAGGGGTCTGCGGCGTCCCGCAAGCCGTCGCCGAGGAAGTTGAACGCCAAGATGACGAGAATGACGGGGAGCATCGGCAAAAGCAGCCATGGATAGAACGCGATCACGCTGACGCTGCGTGCCTCGGTGAGCAGGATGCCCCAGCTGGTTGTCGGCGCCCTCAGGCCGAGCCCGAGGAAGCTCAGCGCCGTCTCGCCAAGGATCATGCCCGGTATGGAGATCGTCGCCGTCGCGATCAAATGCGACATGAAGCCGGGAATGAGGTGACGCCCGATGATGCGGCTGCTGTTGGCGCCCATCAATTGCGCGGCCAGAACGTAATCCTCCTCGCGAAGGGCTAGAAGCTTTGAACGCACGGCCCGCGCCAGTCCGGTCCAGTGGATCAGCCCGAGGATGACGGTGATGCCGAAGTAGATCAGGATCGGGCTCCAGGTTATCGGCATGATCGCCGCCAGAGCCAGCCATAGTGGAATGCTGGGGATCGATTGCAGAACTTCGATTATCCGTTGAACGATCAGGTCGAAGAGACCGCCGTGATAGCCGGCCAGTCCGCCGATGACTATGCCGAGCAGGAAGCTGAAAATGATGCCGACGAGGCCGATTGTCAGTGAAATGCGTGCGCCATAGATGATGCGAGAGAGCACATCCCGCCCCAGCCTGTCGGTGCCGGCGAGAAAGAGTTGGCCGTTTTCGGCAGGGCAGACAAAATGCCTGTCCCCTTCGATCAGGCCCCAGAACCGGTAACTGTCGCCCTTACAGAAGAAACGGATCCGCTGAACATCATCCTGCTCCTCGATGTAGTTTCGCTTGAGTGTGTCCATATCCAGCGTCATGTGGCGGCCATAGACGAATGGCCCGACGAACTGGCCGTTGTGGAACAGGTGCACCCCCTGCGGCGGCGAATAGATGTAGTCCATGTTGCGCGTGTGCAGATTGTAGGGCGCCAGGAACTCGCAGATCAGTATCCCGAAATAAAGCGCTGCCAGGAATATGCCGGAAACAACGGCAAGCCGGTGCCTTCGGAATTTCCACCACATCAGCCGCAACTGCGACGCCTGAAAGACCTTCGATTGCTCCGGCGTCATCGCCTCGACCGACTCCAGGTCAAAGGGCGCGATGGAAACGTAGTGTTGCAGTGGAGCACCTGGAGCGGGCAGCGGCGAAGGTGTGTTCATTTGGTGCTGCCGCCTTGCAAACGAATTCGTGGATCAAGCAGCGCCAGCGCCAGGTCGGAAATCAGGACACCGATGACCGTCAGGAAGGCAAGGAACATCAGGAACGACCCCGCCAGATACATGTCCTGGCTCTGCAGCGCCCTGATCAGCATCGGCCCGGTCGTTTCCAAGGACAGGACGATCGCGGTGATTTCGGCGCCGGAGATGATGGCCGGCAGGATAGAGCCGATGTCGGAAATGAAGAAATTGAGCGCCATGCGCAGCGGATATTTGACCAGCGCCTTGAAGGGATGAAGGCCTTTGGCGCGCGCGGTCACGACATACTGCTTGTGTAGCTCATCAAGCAGATTGGCGCGCAGCCGTCGGATCATGCTTGCCGTGCCCCCGGTGCCGATGATCAAGACCGGGATCCAGAGATGGGCGAGGATCGACTTCGCCTTGGCCCAGCTCATCGGCTCTCCGAGATATTGCTGGTCCATGAGATGGCCGATGGACGTGCCGAACCAAATGTTGGCGAAATACATCAAAATCAGCGCCAGCATGAAGTTCGGAATGGCAAGGCCGAGAAGGCCGAAGAAAGTCAGGCCGTAGTCGCCCCAGCTATATTGATGCGTGGCGGAGTACATGCCGATCGGAAAGGCGATGAGCCAGGTGAAGATGATCGTGACGAAGGAAACCAGTACGGTCAGCCACATTCGGTCCCCGACGACTTCGCGAACCGGCAGCTCATATTCGAAGGAATAGCCGAAATCGCCGTGCAGCATCCCGCCGACCCAGTAGAAGTAGCGAATGACCGGCGGCTGGTCGAAACCATATTCCTTGCGCATCATCTGGATGCGATCGGAATCCACCGCTTCGCCCTGAGCTCGAAGCTCGGCAACATAGCTGTCGAAATAGTCGCCTGGCGGAAGTTCGATGATCGTGAACACCAGCGCCGATATGACCAGCAGCGTTGGAACCATTACGGCAATGCGCCAGACAATATATCGAAGCACGCTCAGGTCTCTCCAAGCCAGAATGTATCGGGCATATAGACGCCGAAATAGGCAGTCGGGTCGTAGCCGTAGAGCGCCTTGTCAGGCAGGTTGTGCAGCCGCGAGGACGCCAGAACCGGCTGGTACGTTGCGTTCACCGTCCCGATTGAAAACACCTGATCGGTGTAGATCGATAGCATTGAATTCCAGATTTCGGCGCGCTCCGCGGCTTCGGTTGATGCGTTCCAGCGCTTGAGCAAAGCGATCAGCTCGACCACAGGCGGAAGATCGGGCGCTTCACCGACCGTGCCATGAGACAAGTAGTGAGCACCCCAGAGCGGCCATTGCAGCTGGTCGTCGATGGTGGGGGCCAACTGGTACGGGTTCATGTCGGCGGTCGGCACGCCGTTGTCGATGCCCGACCACATCGACATCATGATCTCGCCGCCAAGTGCGCGGCTGCGGAAGATGTCTCGCTGCGAAGTCCGGATAAACACAGCAATGCCGATCTTGCGCCAGTGATCGGTGATGAGTTCGAGCGCGTCGGTTTCCAGGGTGCTTTCGCCGGCCGTTTCCACGATGACCTGCGCCGGGCGTCCGTCGGGAAGTAGCCGCAAGCCGTCATCGTCACGCGTCTGAAGCCCGACCTCGTCGAGCAGCGCATTGGCCTTGTCGGGATCGTGGGCGACCCAGGCTTTCGCGAATTCCGGCCGGTAGAGCGGGCTCTCCGGCAGGACCGTATCGGCACTTTCCTGCGCCAATCCGTAGAACACGGCCAAATTGATCTCGCGCCTGTCCACAGCGAGCGAAAGCGCGCGGCGCACGCGCACGTCACGAAAAAGGCCGCGCCACACCTGGTCGGCACAATTCAGATTGGGCAGCAGCGCCAGCCGCGAGCCCTGCGTGCGTTTCCACAGATGCATCTTCACCGGGTAGCGCTTCTCCGCGTCCTTCAGGAAGGAGTAATCGGCGAAGTCAATTCCCATGCATTGCAGGTCGCTCTCGCCCGCACCAGTCTTGGCGGAAATGATCGCCGACGAACTGACATTCATGACAAACCGGTCAATATAGGGCAGTTGCCGGCCATTTTCGTCAATTCGATGAAAGAACGGGTTGCGCTCGAAAATGAACTGCTCAGCCGGCGGCTTGGTCCGGTTCTGCCAAGGATCCAGCGTCGGCAACTCCGGGTTCTCCGGGCGATACTGCCGAGACATGCGGATATGCAAGAGCGTCCATTTCTTGGCCCGGTACTCCTTCATGAGACCGGCCAGCCGGAATGGATCCTGGTATTTTTTGTGAAACTGCTTGAGATAGGCGGCCGGCAGAACAAGTGGTAGAGGCGAAGCAGCGGCGAGCTTTGGCAGGAAGTCGGGATTGGGCGCATCCCAACTATAGCGGACCGTCAACGGATCGACGATGTCGAAGCGAGGCGGCTTGCCGTCCGCCAGCAGGGCCGGGGCGAGCCCGCCTTGCGAAAGCTCATCGTTCAGCCAGACATCCTCCCAGCAATAGCGAAAATCCTCCGGCGTCAGCAGGCTACCGTCGGACCATTTATGTCCTTCCCGTATCTTGAAAGTGAAGACGCGGTCATCCGCTACGTTGAAACTTTCGAGAATGTCGGGTTGCATGTTAAGCTTTTCGTCATAGCCGACCAGGCGAGCATACCCATAGATCGTCATCATCCGGATATCCTTCTGGCTGCCGATGATCGTGCGCAGCGTGCCGCCATACTGGCCGGGCTGCCGGCCCATCGCAGCGAGATTCAACGCGCGCGGGCTCTTGGGCAGGCGTTCGGCGAGTGCCGGCAGCGCCCTTGCCTTCAACTGCGGCTGAAGAAATTCCGGCTCCAGATCGCCGGCGCGCGACGTGCCCGGCAGAAATGCCGAAGCCATGAGGCCAAGGACGGTGCGCCGGCTGATCAATGGCGTAGCTCGCTCACATCGGCCGAACGTCGGGCCAGCACGAGGTGGCCGCCGCCAAGATCGAGCGGCGACAACTTATCCTCGTCGCCCTCGTCGCGGAATTGCGGTCCCCATGCGCTGGTGTCCGAAGCGCCGCTGAGCTTCAGCGTCTTGAAATCCATCGGCCTGTCGAGATCGGGGAAAGGGACTGCGGCGACCAGCGAGCGCGTGTAGGGGTGGACCGGTTTCCTAAGCAGAATTTCGCGCGGCGCAAGCTCGACGATGCGCCCGCCGCACATCACCGCGATGCGATCGGCCATGTAGTCCACCACCGCCAGGTTGTGGGATATGAATAGGTAAGTCAGGCCCAGTTCCTTCTGCAAGTCCTTCAGAAGGTTTAGGATCTGCGCCTGGACAGAGACGTCGAGCGCCGAAACCGGTTCGTCGCAGATCAGCAGTTCGGGCCCCAGTGCCAACGCGCGCGCGATGCCGATACGCTGACGCTGCCCGCCGGAGAAACTGTGCGGATAACGCTTGATGAAGCGCGGATCGAGCCCGATTGCCTGCATCAGGCTCTTGACCGTGGCCAGCCGGGACGCGGCATTGCCACGTTGATGGATTTCCAGCGGCTCGCTCAAGATGTTCTCCACCGTCATGCGAGGTGAAAGTGACGAAACCGGATCCTGGAAGACCATCTGGATTTTCGCACGCAGCATGCGCAAGGCGCCTCTCTCGGCCTCCAAGACGTCGATCGGTCCATCGCGGCCGTTGAAGATCACAGAGCCGCCGCTAGGGGTGACGGCCCGCATGAGGATCTTGCTGACGGTGGTTTTACCGGAGCCACTTTCGCCAACCAGACCCAGGCACTCACCCCGTCTGATATCGAAGCTCACGCCGTCCACGGCGCGAACAAGGGTTTGATGATCTCCGCCGAACCAGCCGGACTTGCGGGTGGTGAAGGTCTTTGTCAAATCCCTGACCGAAAGCAGGATGTCGTCCGGCCCCTTCGATGCCGGCGCCGTCTGCTTGCCGAGCAGGTTCCCGACATTGACCGGCACGTCGCGGAGCGCCTTTAGCCTTTCGCCAGGCTTCAGGTCGAAATGTGGAACGGCTGCCATCAGGCCCTTCAGGTAAGGGTGACTTGGCCGGCGGAATATCGCCTCGACAGGTCCCGCTTCCATGATCTCGCCATGGTAGATGACCACCACCTCGTCGGCGACATTGGCGACCACGCCGAGGTCGTGCGTGATCAGCAGCATCGCCATGTTCAGTTTGGTCTGAAGCCCGCGCAGCAATTGCAGGATTTGCGCCTGGATGGTGACGTCCAACGCCGTCGTCGGCTCGTCGGCGATCAACAGGGCGGGCCGGCAGATAAGCGCCATCGCGATCATGGCGCGTTGACGCAATCCTCCCGAAAGTTCAAAAGGGTACATGTCATAGGCACGCCTGGGATCGGGAAAGCCGACAAGGCCGAGCATTTCCTCGGTCCGCGCCTTGCGCTCCGCCCGAGCCATGGGTGTATGAATCTGCAGGGATTCGCTGACCTGGTTGCCGATCGTGTGCAGCGGCGACAGCGATGTCATCGGCTCCTGAAAGATCTTGCCGATGCGGCTGCCTCTCAGCGCCCGGATTTCGGGTCCGTCACGCGGCATCTGCAGGATGTCCTGCGTCGTGCCGGGCTTTTCAGGATCGGAAAACAGGATACGGCCGCGAACATGGGCTGTCCTCGGCAAAATGCCCATCACTGCCTGGCTGAGAACCGATTTTCCCGAACCGGACTCGCCCACAAGCGCGGTAACCTTGCCGGGCAGGACGCGAAGATTTGCACGCCTGACGGCATGTAACGGTCCCCCGATAATGGCAAATGAGATGCCAACATCCTCGATCCGCAGCAGGTCAACGCCTGTATTCATTCTCACACCAGCCCCACTCTGGAGGCCTGCCAGGCGGCAGGCCCAGAAATTAAGACTAGCGCATTGCCAGCCTAGAGCAACGTGGATTCGAAACGGTCGCCAGAGGCGGAGCCGGCGATGGACTGCACAGCAAGGCGTACGGATCGGATCGTGGCGGTTACTGAAGCTTCCTCCGGTCGCCCTCCGACAGCCGGGCGGCATCGCGATGAAGAAGCATGAGCTGCTCGGCTTCCGATCTTCGATCGTGAATCGGCTCCAGCGCAGCATCTTCATCGAGTGCGAGAGCACCCGACAGATCGGGTGAAAGCACCGTCAGCTTCTGCTTGATGCCCGCCAGTTCCTCGTTGCCGAGCGTCAGCCAGCTGTCGGCGCCGCAATAGCTGGCGAAGTCTTTGCTGGCGAGAACGCTGTGCGGATACTTCTTGGTCAGGGTCTGGAGGCGCTGGACCTCGTTTACAGCCGAGCCGAAGACAGAAAACGTCAGCCGGTCGGTAAGCCCGACATTGCCGAACATCACATTGCCGACATGCAGGCCGATACCAAATTTTATATGGCCCAATCCCTGCTTCTTTCTGCGCTGATTGAGATCCATCATGCGCGCGCTGGCCTTGCGCGCTGCCGCAAGAGCAGCCTGGCAGGCGATCTCGGACTGCGAGCGGTGCCTTTCGCAAGGGTAGACGGCAATGAAGCCGTCCCCTATGAAACTCATGATCTGCCCGCCTTTGCGATTGAACGGTGCAGCAACGGCGTCGAAAAACTGGTTCAGCGTATCGATATAGACTTCGCGGCCGGAGGTCTCGGCAAGTCTTGACGACCCGCGCATGTCGCCCATGACCAGCGCGGCCCGGATTGTATCACCCTCGCCGCGCTTGATCTGGCCGTCGAGCACGCGCCTGCCGGCGTCGCCGCCGAGATAAGTTGTCATCATGTTGTCGGCGAGCTTCGTGAGCACCGCCATCTTGGTTGCGATAGCGAGATGGTTCTGGATTCGCAGCAGCGCCGAAATCATGCTGTCGCTGAAGCCTGCGGCACTGTCGGTGGACCAGGACCCCAACATGCCCTGACCGGTGTTGCCGTTGAAGGGATGGACGAAAGCCATGTAATCGGTGACGCCCATAAGCTTGAGTTCATCAAAAACAGGAAACTCGGAGGGCACCGACGCGTTCAACCGGCGCCGCAGATGGTCGAGCTTGTTGCTGAGCAGATGGTAGTATGGGCTGGTCAGGAATCTGTCGGAATGCACGCCGCTCTCCTTGCGGAAGCCTTCCATTTCCATGCCCTGGCCGCGAAGCCAGGTGAAGCCAAGCGCATCATAAAGCGGATGAAGCATCGAAAAACTCAAATGCACCCGCTTCAGCGGCAGGCCGGCGGCAGCCAGCCGTTCACAAAAGCCTTGTACCAATGTTTCCAGGTCGTTGCCGGCCAGCGCCGATTGGGTCAGCCAATCGGCAACCTTGTCCATGAGAATGGTGGAAATTTCTGCTTGCGCTGTGCTCATGCTATCTCGAAACCCGTCGAAGACGAGCCATCTCCTTTGATCCGCCAGACCCTCGAAGTGAATGAAACCGGCTTCGGCGGCAAAGCCGGCGAAGAATTCCCGGATGACTGTCGTTGCAGGCAAGCAGCAGGCGTAACTGCATCTATCTCCTGGCACACATATTTGGCGAGGCTCCCGGCGGAGTGCAATCCCGATCCTGACATCGGGCAAAAAATTCGCCGGCTCGGACGCCGTCAGGCCTTCACCACCGTCTCTCGGGCTAGTCCGAGCCGGCCAAAAACATTGCGTGTGTCGACGATCAGAAGGGCGTGATCGGCGATCGCCTGATAGTCGATCGCATCATGGTCGGTTGCAACGAGGACAGCATCGAAATCCTTCAAGACCGCTTCGGTCAATTCGACCGAACGACGCCCCTTGATCGCCATATGCTCCCGTGTGGTCGGGATCTCGGTAACATGCGGGTCGTGGAATTCCGCCTTGCCGCCCCATTCCTCGATGAGTTCAATGAGCCGTAGTGAGGGGCTTTCGCGGATGTCGGGCACATTCTTTTTATAGGCCAGCCCGATGATGAGAATGCGCGAGCGGCTGAGCGCCTTGCCGCAGCGCCGGTCCAGAGCTTTGGCCAGTTCATCGACGACATGACTCGGCATGGCCGTGTTGATCTCTGCCGCCAGCTCGATGAAGCGGGTCGGCAGTTCGTATTCGCGCGCCTTCCACGTCAGGTAGAAGGGATCGATCGGAACGCAGTGCCCGCCAAGTCCGGGGCCAGGATAGAAAGGCATGTAGCCGAAGGGCTTGGTCTTTGCAGCCTCGATCACCTCCCAGATATCGATGCCCATCGCACCGAGCACGATTTTCAACTCGTTGACAAGGGCTATATTGACCGAGCGGAAGATGTTTTCCGTGAGCTTGACCGCCTCGGCGGTCGCCGTGGTGGAAACCGGAACGACGGTCTCGATCACGCTCTGGTAGAATGCCTGCACGAGCGTCGCCGCCTCAATACCGTCGCCTGCCACGACCTTGGGGATCGTCGCGACTTCAAAGCTGCGGTTGCCGGGATCCTCGCGTTCGGGCGAGAAACCGAGGAAGAAGTCTATCTTCGATTGCAATCCGGTTTCTTCCAATATGGGCTTGATCACATCGTCGGTGGTGCCGGGATAGGTGGTCGATTCCAGCACGATCAGCTGGCCGAGACGCAGATGCTTGGCGATGGTGCCCGCCGTGTTCCTGACGAAGGAGAGGTCCGGCTCACGATGTTTGGTCAGCGGTGTTGGAACGCAGATGATGATAACATCGCAGACAGTCAGTTCGACAAAATCCGCAGTGGCACGGAACCGACCGCTAGCCACCTCGCCGGCAAGGGCAGTCGACGTTACCGCCTCAATGTAGGATTGGCCGTTGTTCAGGCACTCGACCTTCCGGGCTTCGATGTCGAAACCGGAAACCGGGAAGCCGGCGCGCGCGATCGCAACCGCCAGCGGCAGCCCGACATAGCCCAGTCCGATCACTCCGACTTGCGCGGCGCGCGTCGAAATCCGGTTGAGAAGACGGTCATATGGCGATCGTGAGGCGTCCAAAAATCTGTTCTTCCGTCAATTCGGACAGGTCGCTTCCATGGCGAGGCTCACCTGGTCCCAACAACCATGGCGGAGGCATATTGCGGAAGGTCGATTTCTGCAAGCCTTCATCAGACCGGCACCTTCGCCTTCAGGCTTGCGGCAGCCATCGCATAGCCGCCGGCGGCGCCATCGATGAAATGAATGTGATCGCGCTGCAGCGGCGAGGCGACGAGGCATGTCATCAAGGCCGATTTCTGGCGGTGCAGGCCGTAGCTGCAGATGCCCGCCTCTTCCGCCTGTTTCAGCCGGCTCTCGATGCGTTGCAACACATCCGCGTCAACGTCGATGGTCATCTTCAAGCCGTCGTCGAACTTCCGGAAATCCGAATTGCTTGCCACTTCGCGTTTGTAGACTTTCGGATCGAAACGACCGATGGTCCAGCCAAATCTATCGGCGACCGCAGTAAGCGTCATCAGGAAGATTACCCACAGCTTCGCCAGCCATCGCCGCCCTGGCGGCGCCGTGGCCCGCGCCTCGACATCGAGACCGGCTGGCAGCAGACTGTAGCCCGGCCCGTCCACCGGCACGGGGTGGCCATCGCGCTCCTGCCTGCCGGCAAGGGCAATGATGTCGGAAGCCAGAAACTGAAAACCGCGCAAGTCGCGCGACACCCCCGGTATGGCTATGATCGAGACGATTTCGCCATGCCGGGCTTCTATCGGGTTCCAGCGGCAGGAGAGGCCGGTCAGATCCGGCCGCGCGCCGGCCGGCGCGGGTTCGATGCGGTAGCGTCCCGCTTTCATCTCGGCTTCCGCCCAACTGCCGCCACCGCCGGCGAACATGGCATAGAAGACCGCTTCGGAGGCCTGGAACCTCGCCACGCGAACGTCGAGGCCTTGCGCCCTTATATCCTTCATCGGCACGATTGCGGCACGCAAGGTCAGGTCCAGTTCGTCCGCCACCCATCTCTGGACAGCCGCCAGCGCGTTGCGGGTGACGTCCAGAACCGAGCCGGGAAACGCCACGAGCGCACCGTCGCCACCGAAGACAAAGGGAAGATCTTGCCGACCCAGCGCATTGAGCAGCGCCGAAATGACGCTGGCACCGGCCATATTGACGGTTTTATAGCGCCCGGCCTCGATCGCCTTGGTCGAGCCGACGATGTCGGCGGTGGCCAGCGCCCAGCCATCTGGGAGAGGCCGATAGTTATCGATATCGGCAACGCTTTCGAACTTCGCGAAGACCGGCAAGGAAGCGACAAACGGATCGGACGCGGCAGCTGTTTCCATGAGCATCAGATAGCACACTCCATTGCTTGAAGTTGAGTAGATCGTGCCTGGAAATTGACTTGCGTAGGCTTTCCGATGATAGGGTTCGCCGATGCGAATTGCCTTCTACGCGCCGCTGAAGTCACCCAATTATCCCGTTGTCTCCGGCGACCGCCAGATGGCGCGAATGCTGGTCAAGGCGCTGGAGCATGGAGGGCATAGCGTCGAACTGGCATCCGAGTTGCGCTTCTATATACGCCAACCGGAGCAGAAAGGTTTCGATGCGCTCAAGATCGAGGCCCGAGAGGAAGTCGCGCGGCTGGCAAAGCTTTGGGATCGTGGCAAGCCCGATCTCTGGTTCTCCTATCATCCCTACTACAAGGCGCCCGACCTGATCGGACCCGAGCTGGCGTCGGCCTTTGGTGTCCCCTATGTGACAGCGGAAGCCTCCTATTCGAGGCGGCGCAACGCCGGCGTGTGGGCCGATGCGCAAGCCTTGGTGGCGCGAGCAGTCGAACAGGCAGCGCTGAATATCTGCTTCACGCAAAGGGACCGTCGGGGGCTGACAGATGCGATACCCGACGCCGCTCTTGGCATGCTTCCACCCTTCATCGACACATCGGCATTCCGGGAAACGCCGGCACGGGGTTGCCCGACGCGCCTCGTTACCATCGCCATGATGCGCCCGGGCGACAAAGCCGAAAGCTATCGCATGCTGGCGCGAGCGCTCGGTTCGATCGGCCACCTGCCTTGGACCATGTCGGTCGTCGGCGACGGGCCTGCCCGCGACGAGGTCAAAGCGCAATTCGCCGGGTTGCCCGCCGACCGTATCGAATGGCTTGGCGCGATTGAGCCAGCCGCCGTGCCGGATGTCCTCTCCAGTGGGGGAATCTACGTCTGGCCGGGTTACGGGGAGGCCTATGGCATTGCCTATCTCGAAGCACAGGCCGCCGGCCTTCCGGTGGTGGCTCAGGACGTTGCCGGCGTACCGGAGGTCGTACGGGAAGGCCAGACCGGGTTTCTCACCCCGCCGGGCGATGTGGCGGCATTCGCTTCTGCCATTGAAAGGCTCCTGGCCCGTAACGACGAAAGAACCATCATGTCCGCGAAAGCCAGGCGTTTCATCCTCGAGGAACGTTCCCTCGGAGCTGCGGCGGCGCATCTGGTCGAACTTCTTCAGAAGATCCCGGCTTCATGACATCCGATCAGATCTGGCAGCCATTGGTGGACGAACTGGCGTGCCGGCAACGGGCGGGCCGCAAGGCAGAGTTCTGGCTGCGCGACGATGACGCCGTGGATCCGACCCCCGCGCTTAATCGGCTGCTCGACCTGACCGGTGAATTCGCGGTTCCGGTCACTCTGGCCGTCATTCCGGCTATGACCGATGAGAAGCTTGTCGTCCGGCTTCACGAGGCGCCGCATGCCACGGTCGCGATCCATGGCTGGGCGCACCGAAATCATGCGCCCGAGGGCCACAAAAAGCAGGAGCTCGGCGCGCATCGGCCACGCGAGGCGGTACTCGATGATCTGGCTCGCGGGCTGTCGCACGTGACCGGCCTGCATGGCGCACGCGCCGTTCCGATGCTGGTGCCGCCCTGGAACCGGATCGACGCCGGCTTTGTACCCGAGCTTGGATCGACAGGATTTGCGGCATTGTCGGTCTATGGGCCGCCGAAGCCGGCTTCACTGGCCGTCATCAACAGCAATGTCGACATCATGGATTGGCATGGCACGCGCGGTTGCCGCGATCATGGTCTATTGGTTCAGGCTATTATCGCGCAATTGCAGCATGCATTCGATGGCGGCGAACCGGTCGGCCTGCTCACCCACCATCTCGTACATGATGAATCGGCCTGGCTTTTCCTCGAACGGCTGTTCGCAGTCACCGCACGGACCGAGGCCTGCGTGTGGCTTCCGATCAAGACATTGATCGGGCGCAGCGCCGGCAAAGGAAAGTAGCTCAGCCTTCTTTGTGCAATGAGGCAGGAAATTTGAGCGTCTGGCCATCCCGTGCTGCAAAAGCGCCGGCAAACCTGTCTTTGGCCAGTTTCTCGATCTCGTCCAGTTCCTCGTCGAGGCGTGTCGGATCGTGGTGAAACAACGCAAGCCCGTGCGCACCGGCCGCCTCACACAGCTTGACGCCCTGTTGCCATGTCGAGTGCCCGTTACCGCGGCGGCGTTCCATTTCCTCCTCGGTGTAGGTGCAATCGTAAACGACGAGGTCGGCGTCTTCGATCAGGTCGAGCACCGCCTGATCGAGTTTGTCCGGTTCGTGCTCAGTGTCTGTGATTACCGCCACGACGCGGCCGCCCCATTCGACCCGGTAGCCTATGCAGCCGCCCGGATGGATAAGACTGCCGGTCCGGACCACCACCCCCTCGCGCGGACGAAGCACGTCTCCGGATGCGAAATCGCGGCAGTCGAGGCGTGCCTTGCAGATATCCAGTTTCACCGGAAACCACGGCGGCCGCATGAACTCGTCGACCATCTGCCGGGTCGTCATGCGTCCTGCAAGATGCCCGGACCAAAGGGCAACCTTGACGCTCCGGTCATAGATCGGCGCAAAAAACGGCAGCCCGATGATGTGATCGTAATGGCAATGGGTGAAAAGCAGGTCGAAATCGGTCACCCCCGCCGCCCGAAGCGCCCTGCCGGCAGGCTGTAGGCCAGAGCCCGCGTCGAACAAAAGCGTATGCTTGCCGCATCGCATCTCAATGCAGGTTGTGTTGCCGCCATAGCGAGAGAATTCCGGCCCCGATACCGGAATGCTGCCACGTACACCCCAAAACCTGACCAGGAAAGCGTCGTCGTCCATGCTTACCTCTTTGCAGTCCCCGCCGCCCGTCGTAGCCAAACAACTGCTGTCAGGCGAGACAGGTCTCCTCCCGGTGATCTTCTCAGCCAGAGGCCAGTGCCATCACAGCGGCGAGGATCGAGCGCACATCATACGTTATTTGGTGCTTCGTGCGTCGATCAGATCTGCGGTCGTGTGGCTTAGGCGATTGGCAAGAACCCGCAGTATCTCGATGGTCATTTCCGGGAACTCGTTCATAAGCCTCAGGAAATGATCCTTGGGGATTCTCAAAGCTTCCAGCGGACTTGCCGCTCTGACGGTGGCAGTGCGGGAGCTGTTGCACAATATGGCAATCTCGCCAACGATGGAGTTTGGCACCAGTTCAGCAACTTTTATGGGTCCGCTGTCGGAATCGACCAGAATATCCGCCCTGCCTGAAAGGATGACATAGGCGGCATCTCCCTCGTCGCCCTGCCGGAAAAGGATCTCGCCCGCGCTGTAGTTCACGCGGTCGGATGTGAACGCAAGCAGCTTGAGCTTTGTCGGCTCGATGCCAGAGAACAAGGGAACGCGTTGCAGCATTCCAACTTCATCCTTGAGCAGCATTGTCGCAAACCTTCCCAAATTCGCCCTGCCAGACTAGAGCAACGAACGTCCAGATGGAATCAATTCTGTTTCCGGGATGTGAGCCCGATGTCTGTCGTGCGATCAGGCGATGCCGCCTGACAAAATGGGCGTTCGCCAGCCGGAAACCCGTAGGGCCGGGTGAATTCGCGGCAAGGCTTTCGGGTTTGGGCGCGGATGTCGTCCCGCTTCACCCTTCGCCGAATCCTTGATGTTGCACCAAATTTCCACCGGCAGAATGATCCCATCTGAATGTCCGTTGCTCTATGACAGCAGCTCCTTGAAAATACCGTTCCCTGCCAAAAGAGTCTCGTGTGTTCCGTCTTCCACCATTTGACCCGAGTCGAAGACGACAACGCGATCGAACATCGTCGCCATTGCCGGATTCGTCACGACCCACACAATTGCCGGCGATTGGCCGTCGCGCCTGGCCTCCTCGAGCACGTTTCGCAGCACCTTATCCTGCATGCGCTGGTCGAGCGCCGACAGCGGCCGGTTGAGAATGAGAAAATCAGGACGCTTGAGCAGGGCCCGGGCAACATCGAGCTTCTGTCGCTGCCCATTGGTAAGCCGCCTGCCGCCGGCGCCGACGTTGAAGTCCAGACCGACATCCAGAAGCTCGCCATAAAGCCCCAGTTCGTCAAGAATGTCATAGACGATGGATCGTATACGGTCCGGAGCGTCGGGATGGTTGTTGCCCACACGCCCGAACAGGACGTTATCCATGACGGTGGCCGCAGCAATGTATTTGGCAGGATCATACCGTTCGACCGCATTTTGCAGTTCGTGCGGCAGGTTTTCATAGAACCGGTTGCGTGCGGCGACGATCTTGCTCATCAACTCGTCGCTCAGCAGGCCGAAGCGGTGCCGGGGCTCGATATAGGCAAAACTCAAGGTGACGATCATGGCGCGATCGTTCTCCGAAACCGTCTCGTAAGGACGGTTCTTGAGCCGTTGCAGCAAGGTTTCGTACGCGGGTATCTCCTCGGCGCTCATGAAGGCGAGCTGCTGGAAGAACTGGTGATCGGGCGGCAGGTCGGCAAACAGCTCGATCGCCTGTTTGGCAATCTCCATGCCCATTTCGTAGAGCGTGCGGTCGAGGCCGGCTTGCCTCAGCACAGAAGCAAAATAGGGATTGGCTGCCAGGGCCCTGTCGGCCAGTTGGGGACCGGCGGCAGCGCCGAAAAGCAGGTTTTGGCCGATCGTTGCTTCCTTGTTGTAGGCGCCCGGTTCGAAGGGAACCACCAGTCCGCTCAGCCCTTCGTGTTCCAGCCGGGTTCGCAGCGCCGCGCGCAGTTCGACGATCCGCCTGGCAAGCTCGGTGTGACGCGTGAGATCGGCCGAAGAGCGCAAGCCAAGATCGAGAATGTCGCGCGACAGAACAACCGCGTCGAGCACCCGGCGCACGGCTTCAAAGAGGTCGTGCGGGCCGCTAGCGCCGGCGGAAGCGTAATTGATCCAGTCGCTGTGGATATCAAGATCCGGATTGCCCGACCGGCGTGCCTCGTCGATGTTCCAGCGGTGCTGGACTGCCGCGGCACCGTCATAAGGCACCGATGTCAGCGGCGCATGCTTCAACCCGTAGAGCAGGTTATCGCGGAGGCTTGCCTGGAACAGGAAAACATCCGACGAGGCATAGGACATGCGCCGGCCGGTCACTGCTTCGGGGAGTTCAAGCAGGTCGTCGGCGCCGGACGCGACTCTTCCACTATCCGGCCAGTTCAGCCGCGCGAAGGCTTCTGCAAGCGCCTCCCCTCCACCTGTTGCGGTACTGACCAGCGCCACCGTCTCACCCGGCTTGACCTGCAGGGAGATGCGGTTGAGGAGCATTGCACCGCTATCGTCCGCTATGGACAGACCGATCGCCGACAGGGGCTTGGTCATCGGATCTGGATCGTCAATCGTCAACGCCCCGATTCTCGGCGCGATCAGACCGTCGACGGTGAACTGTTCGACGACCTGCTGATATTTGACCTGGACATCCTGCCGATCCTGATCCCAGTCGATCAGTTCCTTCATCGGGCCGGGCAGGTCCTTGTAGGCGCCGATCACGGCCACGAGCTGGCCGACATCCAGCCGCCCCTCGATGACCAGATACCCGCCGATCATGTAGAACAGAAAGGGCGTAATCTGCGCGAGAAAATTGTTGAGGAACTTTACCATGAATTTCCATTGGTAAAGATCGAAGCGGATCTTGAAGATGAGCCCGAGCCTCGCGGCTATGTCGGCGCGCTCGTAGTTTGAGGTATCGTGGACGTGAACCGCGCCGATGCCTTCGACGATTTCGCCAACCCGGCCTGAAAGTGCGCGCGCCGTCAGCTGCCGTTGCCGCCCGAGCACGATCAGCCGCCGCCGCATTCGCGGGATGAGCACGATCTGGATCACCACGATCACGACCGCTATCATCCCTAGCCAGACATTCTGGACCATGATGAACAGCATGGCGGTCAGCGCCTGGCCGCCGAGCAGTACCGGCTGCAGGAAGGCATCGCCTATGAAGCCGCCGAGCGGCTCCACCTCGTCCTTCACCATGGTCGCCACTTCGGCGGATTTCACCCGCTTGAAGTAAATCGGCGGAAACCGCAGCACACGATCGACCAGATCGAAGCGGATACGCCGCAGCATGCGTTCGCCGAGGCGACCCTTGTAGGTGTTGATGTAGAGTTTGAACAGGCCGTTGATCACGACCAGCAAGAGGAACACAAGGCTCAGGGCAAGCAGCGTCGCCTTGCGGTCGAGCTGAAAACCGGAGAAGAACAGGACATCGCCAATGAACGGCAGGTTGTAGTGCAGCCGCATGAATGCCTGGGTCGCGCCCGGCTGCTCGAAGCCCCTACCTTGGATCGGACCGTTGACGATCAGCTTCGGCAGGTCGAAGGACATGAAATACGGGATCATCGAAAGCAGGACGACCATCAATATCCAGAGCTGCTGCTTCTTGGTGTGCCTCCAGATATAGCGGGCTAGGCTGGGTTCCATATGCGACTGTGGACCTTCAGTTTAAAGAACAAAAGTGGAAGCGCTGGCTGGTGAACGGCGCATCGGCAATCATCGCCGGCGACACGTTCGAAGCCTGCGGGGCGGCTTTGCTGGCAAGATTGCGTTGTGTCGCCCGAAATCCCAACATACAAGGCGAATATGATGGATGTCACGCAACCACGCAATGTCGGCACGGACGGGCACGAGCAAACCCTGGACCTCACGAGGGGAATTGCTGCTTATGTCAACAACCCTCTCGTGGCAGGGCTTGCACGCGTCGTCGCCAAGCATCCGAAGGCCGATATCGCCAACGCCTTCAACCACAAGCAGGTTGCGTGCAAGACATGGGCGCTCGACAGGCTGTTCGAAAGCAGCGGTGGCCGGTTCGGGCGCATATGGGTCCTGGGTGGATGGTACGGCGTATTGCCGGCAATGCTCTTCAACGACGCCCGCTTCGACATCGCGGCGATCGATAGCATCGACATCGATCCCGAAGTCGCGGCGGTCGCCCGGACCCTCAACCGGGAAGCATGCGACCGGTTCCGGGCGCTGACGGCAGATATGTACGCGCTCGATTATGCGGCCGGGCGGCCCGACTTGACGGTCAATACCAGCTGCGAACATATAGCCGATCTGCGCGCCTGGCTTGCCCTGCTTCCGCGGGGCACGAATGTACTGCTGCAATCGAACGATTATTTCAGCGAGCCAACGCACATCAACTGCGTGGCTTCACTTGCAGCATTCGAAGCGATGGCGGCGCTAAGCGAGGTGCGGTTCTCCGGCGAATTGCCGACAAGAAACTATACGCGCTTCATGCTGATCGGGACCGTTTGATGCATTTCGCCCAAAAGCGCAGCGTTTTTTGGGACATCTACATAAAACAAGGACTTGAGGTGCGCCGTACTGGCCAGACAAGATGCGCGATAAAGCCGATGAATAGTCTAGGACCCATCGTCCGTTTGATCATGTTCCTTTCCGAAACCGGACCCCATTCTTAGGGACCATGTTCGATACCGTTCGCGCAGGATTTGCGCGGAGTGACGGGCACCTTCCAGGTCGAGACGATGCGCGGATGGCGTCGGTCCGGCAAGTGTCTGTTCGATCGCGAGCACCAAGCCCTCAGGCGTCAGGTCGTTTTCCGTCAGCACCGTTGCGAGACCGAGCTCTTCGAGCATCAGGGCGCGAACCGTCTGTTCGGTTTCTCCGCCGGCTGCAAATGGAACGAGCAGCGAGCGACAACCCGCGCGCAGGACATCGCAGACCGTGTTGTAACCCGCCTGCGAGACTGACAGGCGGGCGCCGGTCAACAGGCTGGCGAAATCCTCGCGGAACCGGAAGATGGACAGGACAGGTGAGGCATCGCGTGCAATCGCGTCGAACTCGTCTTTCGGGAGGTTGGGGCCGGTGAGCAAACACCATCTCCAACCGTTGTTGGCATTCCGGGCTGCCGCGACGGTGGACCTGACAACGCTCTTTCCGGCAGCCCCACCCCCAACCGACACCACAACATCGTAGCGCTCGGAGGCCGCGGGCGATGGCGGCGCGGCAACGAGCCCCGTGTAGG
Organism: Mesorhizobium sp. WSM4312; assembly: GCF_002294875.1. Classification (NCBI taxonomy): domain Bacteria; kingdom Pseudomonadati; phylum Pseudomonadota; class Alphaproteobacteria; order Hyphomicrobiales; family Phyllobacteriaceae; genus Mesorhizobium; species Mesorhizobium sp. WSM4312. Next base: position 91,359 of record NZ_NSFU01000018.1, read on the forward strand.
TGACCTCGGCCCTGATCGCCCCAGCCAGTGGAAATGTCTTGCCGATGGTTGCGAAAGCCGGATCGCCGTGGATCATGACAAGGTCGAAATGCCTGTTGATGAGATCGACCGTTTCCTCGTTTCGGCCCAGCTTGACGCGCTCCTGAAGGATATCACGGACGGACGTCGCCAGCAGCGGTCTGGGCGACGTCGCGTCGATGGCCTCGATCAGCGGCAAGAGTTCGAAACGCATCTGCCGGCGTCCAAATGGAAACGCCTCGACAATGACGATATCAGGCCTGCAATCCCGGAATGCCTGCAGCAGCATCTCCGAACGCCGTTTCTTGAAATCATCGTCGATGGGTTTGCCCTGCAGGTCGACAAGTCCGGAAAATCCTTCATCACCGGAGGTGACAGGTGGAAGCGTTACAGATTTTACCCCCCGTCCGGGAAACCCCGCGATCGGCGCTCCGCCGGTCACGACGGTTACGTCGAACCCATCATCGACCAGAGCGGCCGCAATGCGGCTGGCGCGCGCGAGATGGCCGATACCGAGCAGGTGCTGGACATAGAAGAAAGCCCGCAGCCGCTTCATTCGGAGGCCCACTCCCGCTCGAATAGTTCCTTGAGCTGTCCAATGCTTGCCAAATGATCGAAATTGTCGCGCACGCGCCGCTCTGCGGCTTCGCCGAGGCGGGTACGCAGCACGGGATCACGGATCAGGCGCTCCAGCGCCTGTGCCAGGGCAATTGGGTTCTCCGTCGGAACCAGCAGCCCGGTTTCATCCGGCGACAAAAGCTCCGGCACGCCGGAAATATCGGTCGACACGCAGGCAAGCCGCTGGCTAGCTGCCTCCACCAGCACATTCGGCAGACCGTCCCGGTCACCATTTGCGGTGATCCTGCAGGCCAGGGCGAAGAGGTCGGCGCAACGGTAGTGCTCAAGCACCTCCTGCTGCGCAAGCGCGCCCCTCCAAGAGACGCGACCATCCAGTCCAAGTTTTTGTGCCAGCGCCTTGAGCCGTTCCAGTTCCTCGCCGCCGCCGATATGCTCAAAACGCCACGCCAAATTATCAGGCAAGAGGGCAAGGGCCTCCAGCAAGGTATCGTAACCTTTCTTTTCAACGGCGCGCCCGACACTCAGAACGATAACCGGTTCGTCCGGCGTCGAGCCGTCATTTTGGTTCCGAGCCTCGCCGAAACTGCCGAAGCGATCAAGGTCGAGCCCATGATAACTAAGATGCACACGCGCGTTGCCGCTAGCGAGTTCTTTCAGACGGTCGAACCCGGTTTTCGTGCAAGTGACCGTCCAGCGCGCCGAGGAAAGCTTGCCAGCCAGATCCCAGTCAGCCGAAGTCCAGATGTCCTTGGCATGGGCCGAGCAGCTCCAGGGCAGGCCACGAAGCTGGCTGGCATAGCGCGTCACCGATGCCGGCGTGTGCGCGAAATGTGCATGCAACCACCCCGCGTCTTCCGGCCATTCCGCCGCCAGCACGAGCGCTTGTCCGAAGCGGCGGACGCGACTGCGCGAAAAGTCGCGGGGGATATCGGCAGCTAACGATCCGAGCGCGCGCCAGAAGCCCGGCCGCAGCAGATAAGCAAACAGCGAGCGAACCACGCGCAGCGGCTCTTCATGCAGATATTCCGGCAGATAATGGACGGGCGCTTTGATCTCGTCATGCACGGGGTGGCGTCCCGCGTCGGTCGGCCGCCTGAGCGCGACGAGTATCAGGTCGAACCCCGAACGCTCCAGACCGAGCAGTTCCTGCGCGATGAAGGTTTCCGACAGCCGCGGATAGCCCTTCAGAACCACGACGATCTTGCGATGTTGCAATTCAGCTCATGCCTTCAACGACCGAAAGGTGATGGCCGGCCCGCCGGTCGAGCAGTTCCGCGACGATTTCGGAAATATGAGGCAGCCCTTCCAACGTCAGATGCGGATTGCTCTGCGATGGGCGGGGCCGGTTTGGCAGCCCTTCCAGTGCCTTGGCAAACCGCTGAGAATCCTCCGCTTCTTCCGGCAAAAGCATCTCGATGAGGCCGAGTTCGGCGGCGCGCCGTGCACGAATCAGTTGTTCCTCGCGAGGTTTGACGCGCGGCACGATCAGCGCCGGCTTGTCGAAAGACAGTATCTCGCAATAGGTGTTGTAACCGCCCATCGCCACCACCGCCTTGGCGCCGGCAATCAGCTCTTCCATGCGGTTGTCGAACTCGATGATGTTGATATAGGGGATCTTGGACCCCTTTTTGAGCAGCTTGTTGCGCTTGCGCGCTGGCATGTAAGGCCCAAGCACGATTAGCGCCCTATGCTGCAATTGCGGATCCTGCTGATAGGCATCGATGACGTCGTGAATCAACTCACCGCCGTCACCGCCGCCACCGGTGGTAACGAGGATATATTCGCCCTCGGGCCGGTGGCCCGGCAACTCGTTCTTCTGCAGGCTCCGTTGCAGGAAACCCACGAACTTCATCTTTGCTCTGACAGCCGGCGGCACAGACAGGCCGGTCAACGGATCGTAGAAATCCGGCGGACCGTAGACCCAGACCTTGTCGTAGAATAGCCCTATCTTGCGCATCACATCCCTGCGTGCCCACTCTGCTTCGAGCAGATGCGGCGCGTCCATCACCTCGCGCAGGCCCAGCACGAGCGTGGTGCCCCGCGTCTTGAGGTAGGACAGCGTGTCCTCAATCTCACCGCGCAGGCCGAGCGGTTCCTTGTCAACGATGAGGATATCCGGCCGGAAGGTCTCGGCTGTGTGGCGGATGATCGACTGGCGCATCCTTAGCGTCTCATGCAGATCGATATCCTTCTCCAGCGAGGTGTATTCGCCGTTGCGCAGCTTGATGACGCTGGGGATCTTCACGAAGTCGACACGGGCGCGGTAGTCGAAGGCGCCAGCGATAGGCGCACCAGAAATGATAAGCACCTGAAGTCCGCGAAAATCCTCGACCAGCGAATGCGCGATCGTCCGGCAGCGCTGCAAGTGGCCGAGCCCGAACGTGTCGTGGCTGTACATGAGAATTCGGGCATTTTCTGTGTGCTGGGTCATAGTTGAACGTCTTTTCGAATTCTCGCCTTGAGGACTGTGACAAACCCGCAGGCTTCGGAACCGTCCTGGCTCTACCGACCTGTTGTGAAACATGAGGGCGCAATTTTCAATTTGTATTACCAAAAAACCGCAGATTGCTCAGCCAAACTGGCTGCCTTGCGGACAATTTCGCCCCGGAGGGCTCGTTTGGTGCCGCAGCCGCCGCTGAATCTATAAGTAAGTCAAAAGGTTGCCTGGAGTTCGCGCGACTTCGCCGCGATTCCATTCGCAGTTCGACAGCACCAGATTCAAGAGTCCTTTCTTCTCGTTTGGAGCCTGTTGAGCAAACAGACGGCTGGCATCTCGGGCCAGTTCCATGAGCCGCAGGCTGTCTTCCGCATGATCCTTGCTCCTCGCTGTGCCGCTGGATCTCATATGTGGACGGCCCCCTGCGTGCAAGTATTGGCTGAGATAGTTTGATCGGATCGCTTGCGCTCATATGTCCGGCTTTTTGCGCGCATATCGAGGCCACCCCCCGACGGCCAGGAAGCGCCCCGTTGCGGTTCCAGCCCGCTACTGGCCTTCGTAACCGGGGATGAAGGTAAAGAACACAGGCCAGCGGTCGCGGCCGGCTGCCTCGCAATTTGAGCAGCCAAACAGCCCGATGAGAGCCTGGTGCTTCGAGCCGTGATCAAGGCTCAGCCCATCTATCAATGCACCGATGCCGAGGTCTGTCGAGCGGCCAGGGTGTCGGCCAGGGGCTTTAGGGGCACGGCGATATCCCGTTGAAGGGGGGTGACGTGCTCCCCGTTTCGTCCGCGTCTATGAGCTAGCCCTGTTCACGTTTTGAGGTGCTCCCCTTCTTTGGATCGCCCCGGGCCGGAACTTCCGGGGGGTCTGGCTCAGGTGGCGGAAGCCGCCGATGAGCCTTTCATGAGCGAAATCGGCGGCTTGTTGCCGATCGCGCTGTGGGGTCGGACGGTATTGTAGTCCTTACGCCATTGCTCCATTTTCAAGCGGGCGTCGTCAAGCGTCAGGAACCAGTGGGCGTTGAGGCATTCGCTGCGGAACTTGCCGTTGAAGGACTCGATGAAGGCGTTGTCGGTGGGCTTGCCCGGCGCGATGTAGTGCCATTCGACCTGCCGGTCCTCCTGCCACGCCAGGATGGCATTCGAGGTCAGCTCGGTGCCATTGTCCGACACTATCATGCAGGGGTAGCCGCGATGCTCGGCGATGATGTCTAGTTCCCGGGCGACACGCTCACCCGAGATCGAGTTTGTCGACGACCGTGGCCAGATACTCCCGGCTGAGTTCGTCGATGACGCACAGGATCCGGAAGCGGCAGCCATCGGTCAGCGTGTCGGAGACGAAGTCAAGGCTCCAGCGCTGTTGGCGCCCTGCGGGATTGCCATCGGCGCCCTGGTCCCGAATGCCCGCTTGCGGCCACCTCGCTTGCGCACCGTCAGCCGCTCCTCGCGATAGAGGCGATAGAGTTTCTTCCAGTTCACCGCCACGCCTTCGCGCTTCACGAGCAGGTGCAGCCGACGGTAGCCAAAGCGCCGGCGTTCAGCGGCCAATTCCCGCAGCCGCTTGCGCAGGCCTGCATCGTCCGGCCGGCTCGAACGGTAGCGGTAAACCCGCGGATCCATGCCGATGAGCCCGCAAGCCCGGCGCAGCGAATAGCCCTTGTTCTCGATCGCCCAGGTCACGGCGGTCCTCCTCGACCCAGGCGTCAGAAGTTTCTTCCGAGCATGTCGCGCAAGGTCGAGACGTCGAGCATGGCGTCGACCAGCAGACGCTTCAGCTTGCCGTTCTCCTCCTCAAGAGCTTTCAGCCGCTTCGACTCCGACACATCCATGCCGCCATACTTTGAGCGGCACTTGTAGAAGGTCGCGTCGCTCACGCCGTATTTGCGGCAACGCTCCGTCGCCGAGAGCCCGGCCTGGTGCTCCTTCAAAATGCCGATGATCTGTTCGTCGGAAAACCCCAGACCTATGCCGTGACCTTGACGCGCTGCGGCCTGTTCAGAACTCCGCTTCGCGTCGCTACGCCCAACGATGGTGAAGCCATGACGCTTCCAACTCCAGCCCTGCGCAAATAGCAGGACCGCAAAGCGGAAAAGAAAAAACCCGGCGGTTGCCCGCCGGGTCTTCGATCTCGACTTGTCGAAATCTATTAGAACGAGCGCTGGAAGCGGAGGAGACCGCCGACGCTGCTCTTCTTGTCGGCGCCGGTCCAGTTAGAGAAGTCGGCGTCATCGAACTTGCCTGCATTGAGGTAGTCGACTTCGGCCGTGATCGTCATGCCGGGAACGATGTCGTAGGCGATGTTCGCGGCGACGCCGAGATTCTTCCAATCGTCATACGAAATCTGAGCGTTGAACGAGGTCTTCTCGTTGAACTTGTAGGTGCCACCGCCCCACACTGCCCAGTTGCCGCCCCACTGCTTGAAGTAGCCGCGGCCGCCGGCCGGGAAAGCCAAGGTCGGGTCGGAGAGGTTGTCATCGGTGCCGTAGCCGCCCATGACCCACAGCTGGATGGCGTCAGAGACGTTGACATCCAAGCGAACCTTGCCAGCCACTTCTTCGTAGTTGCTGTCATAAGCCACGACACCGGTGATGGCGCCCCAGCCCTGCGTCCACTTCACGCCGCCGACAACATTGGGAACATAGCTGTCGATCGTATTCACGCCCTCGCCTTCTTCGAGCGAGAGGACGGCGGAGAAGCCGTTGCCAGCGTCGAAGTAGTACTGGATGACGTTGGTGTCGAAATCACCATAGGGAACCAGCGTATCCTGGATGACGTTGCCGGCGTAGCCGATAAACGTATTGAAAGCCGATTCGTCCTTACCTACGCGCAGACCACCGAGCTGGATCCAGGCGAAGTTCAGCGAAGTCGTCTCGTCGTTGCCGGCTTCATTGATAAGAGGGCTCGTATCGGCGTTGTGGTTGCTGAAATTGAAGCGGGTCTCGGTGTAGGTCTTCAAGGTGCCGAGTTCGGTTTCCTGGCCGGTCCAGGTCTTCAGCGTGAAGCGGGCTTTCTTGCGCCAGGTGTCATTGCTCTCACCGATGTCCTGGTGATCAGCGCTTTTCGCGCCATCGAACGAACCGATGTCGCCGCCGCTGATGTCGTAACGGACATAGCCGCCGATGCGCAGGCAGGTTTCGGTGCCGGGGATGTAGAAGTAGCCAGCGCCGTAGACGTCGCAGATCTTGACGTATTCAGCGGGTTCCGGCTCGGCGACGACGACGGCGTCGGCGGCGCGCGCACCGGAAACTGCGAGCAGAGCCGCAGCGGAGCCGAGGAGAAGGCTCTTGATGTTCATTTTCTGACCTCCAGTCAAAAGTTAAAAAACGGGTCTGGGTATTCTTTGCTGAAGGACAGCGTTCCCTGCCCCATCCCCACTACCGAAAAAGATGCGCACCGCGCCGCTCCTTCGAATTCGACATTACCCATCGGAGCATCGTGATCAACCGAGATCGTCGCGGGAGTGTCCTTGACCGGCACCTATCCGCCCTGCCTGTTGCAGAAACGTCACGTTTTCGCCTCCTGATAAACAATTTGGTAACGAATTCGCCTTGCTTGGGCGCGGCTTCATGATCTTTGTATGGCGAGAATCGGGCCGCGGCCGAAGGCGTCTGTCAAAGAGCGTCACAGAGAGAAGCTGGCCAACCGAGAGGCTTTGCAGGAGACGCTCTCTGTAGTGATAGAGAGTGTCCTGCAAACAGGTGGGGCCGAAGATGCGCTTGCCTGCCATGAGGGTGGCATCCGAGTTGGCTGCGGTTATTGTGTCTCAAATAGTTTGCCAGACAGACGCTATGCAGCGAGCATTCAAGCGGGTTGAGGACGACAGGGCCAATTATGCCACCGAATTTGCGGCCGATCTGCTGCAAATCGCGACCGGGCAAGGGAAGCCGCCGGGGGGGGTTCGACAATAGCTCAAGCAGGTCCTGTGCTCGATCGGCCGACTCGCGTTCGGCGCGCAACTTCGCCGAGTAGCCAATCTACCTGTCGGCGGCATCCAGTGCGCCTGATGAGCCGCAAAATCGGCTTCGGCCTTCCCACGAACAGCCGCTTCCGCTGGAGCTAAATCCAGCATCTCGGTAAGCGCCTCCAAGTGAACACAGCCTCACGTTCTCTCCGTCGCGCAGCCGCACAGCAGCGCTGAGGAAACAGTCAAGCGCTCGCCGCCGCGCCGCGCCGCTCGAGCGCGGTCTTGCGGATGATTTCCGCGACCTCCGGGCTGCTGCTGCACAGCATCTGGAAATCCGCCGAGTGCAGTGACAGGAGTGAGACAGCCGTCGTAGCACTGACGGTCGCCGAACGCGGTTCGCCGCTGATCAGCGCCATCTCGCCGAAGAAGGCTCCAGGGCCGAGTTCCACCGGATTCGGCGTCGCGACGCTGACGCGCCCTTCCACGACGAAGAACATCCGATCACCGGGCTCGCCAATGCGGCAGATCATGGCGCCCGCCGGCACCGTGCGAGCCCTTAATGCGCGCACGATCTCGACCAGCACGGCCGGGCCGAGCTTCTGAAACAACGGCACCGCGGCGACCAATTGCCAATTGCGGACGAAATCACCGCGACGGACTTCTTGATAGAAGCCCGTGGCAAGAATGCCGGCCCAGAGCCCGAAGATGCCGATGCCACTCATCATGACCGCACCGGCGAGGACGCGGCCTGCGAAGCTTTGCGGGATAGTGTCCCCATAGCCGGTGGTGGACAGCGTGACGACCGCCCACCACATTGCTTGGGGGATGCTGCCGAACTTTTCCGGTTGGGTGTCGCGCTCGATGACATAGGCCGCGAGCGCGACAGCGAACAGAACGACGCCGAAGAGCGTTGTGACGCCGATCAGATTGCGCGCTTCGTTGGCCAGGACCCTGCCCAGCACCGGGAAGAAGGTCGAGTCGCGCAGCGGTTTCAGCAGCCAGACAGCACAGTAGAGGCTCTGGTCGGGCGTGCCGACGAACAGAAATGCGGCGAGTGGAACGAAGACCGCGAGCACATCGATGGCGATTTTGGGCGTCCTGTCCCGTACGTCTCCCGCCCGGCGCTTGAGGAGCGTCGCGGCCAGTTGCAGGAGATAGGCGCCCCAGATGACGGCGAGCAGAGCGGCCAGAGCCAGTCTGCTTCGTCCGGACATGCCCGGTATCGTGAGCGCAGCCACCGCCAGCAACCCAGGCGCAGCCAGCACCGCGTTGAGCGGCGCGTAAATTCTTAAGAAAGGCAGTACCGACATTCTATGCCCACGAGCGGCTACTACTCTCCAGAATAGGATGCCTTCAAGGCAAGCGCAAAGGTGCTTGCTGTCGCTGCGATGTGCATCACCACGGTGAGCTCAATTGTCCGGGATGGCTTCGTGACCGGTCGTCAACCGACAGGTCACAAGATGCAATGCGGGTCGGCACTGCCAAGCGCAAATCAAGCCGGGAGGCGCCACATTCGCACACGGCCTGTGCCACGCAGTTCCGTTTCCGCGAGTGGCTCGCAAGCAAAATTTGGCCCAAGCAGTGTGTGAGTTGCATCCGAAATACGAATTTCATCCGGCTCCGCGGACGTTTGAATACGTGCGGCGAGATTAACTGTCTCGCCCCACAGGTCATAGGCAAACCGCCTTTTGCCTATGACGCCCGCGACGATTGGTCCTGAGTGAATTCCAATTCTGAGCCTTAGCCGTCCTCCTGTGAAGCGTTCGCGCTTAACCGCCTTGCGCAGTTCAAGTGCATAGCGCGCGAGGGCTTCAGCATGATCGGATCGCGCGGCCGGCAAGCCGGCGACCACCATGACACAATCGCCGATTGTCTTGATCTTTTCGCAACCGTATCGTTCCGAGAGCCGATCCGCCGCCTTGAAGAAGTAATTCAAAATAGCGAGCGTCGTCACGGCTCCGACGCTCCGCGCTCTTTCCGTAAAACCGACGATGTCGGCAAAAAGCACACTCACCTCTGCGTGATTGTCTGCAATTTGTTCGTCCGCTTTTAACCGCTCCGCGATCGACGCGGGAAGAATGTTGAGGAGCAGGGTTTCGGCACGCTGGTATTCACGCTGCAATCCCTCTTGGCTCTCCCTCAACGCCTCGTTCACCGATTGTAATTTCTCGTTGAGCTGACGCTCCCTCTCTTGCAGGAGCGTCATTTCATAAGCCTTCTGCTGAAGACGCTGCCTATTGTCGCGTTCGACGGTTGCATCGAGAAAGAGCAGCCACACGTAGGCACTGTCAGCAAAAAGATGAAGGTCCGCGACACGCCCGCTGGGCAGTTCGACCATGGCCATATGATATGGAAGCTCCGGGGAAGGCAGCAAACCTTCCATGAATTCAAGCTGATCGGCAACCGGCTGACCAATGCGAAGCGATGCGAGCCCGTAATGTTTGACGTTGCCGCCCTTCGCAGCTACGCAAAGCTCGGCGTCAATTTTCAGATACGCGATAGAGTGCTCGTCGTAAAAAAAATTGTAAATCCAGCTTCCGACTTCTTTTGGCAATCTATGCATGGTCTATCTAGCAACCATCGAAGCAAGTTGACGAAACGCATCGTCAACGTGTTCGCCCGAAAGTGCACTTGTTAGATAGATTTGCCATCCAAGTTGCCTCAGCTCGTTAATATCACCATCTGATATTGCCCACCGATCGGCAAGATCGGATTTGTTGAACAGCAATACAAACGGCATCGTTCCGAATTCGGCCTCGACCCGCTCGCGTAGCGTGAGCGCCGCGGCAAGAGTAGCGGCGCGGGTTCCATCGACGACAAGCACGAGCCCGGTCGCACCTCGCACATGGCTGACGCGGAATGAGCCGATATCGTCTTCGCCGGCCAAATCCCACAAAATCAAATCCACGGTTTTTCCCGGTAGTGCGACGCTCTTCTTGTCAATTTTCACTCCCACCGTGGTCAAGTAGGTTTCTGAAAAGATGCTTTGCACAAACCTGCGGACCAGGCTCGTCTTTCCGACACCGAACCCGCCCAACATGCAGATTTTTTTTTGCAACATCTTGAGCTCCACTAGTCCAAGTTTACCGTAATCGAAACCCGGCGATTGGTGGAGCTCCCAGTTTGACTATTTTCAGGCACCAGCGGCTCAAAGGTGCCCGCGCCCCGAACCAGCAGCAGTTCCGGAGCGACGCCGCGCTTGTTGAGAAGCGCACGAACTGTCTCGGCGCGGGCGGCACTGATCGACGCGTTGGCCGTCTCGCGGCCCGTAGCGTCCGAATGGCCGGTCAACATGAACCGCGCAGTTACGCCTGACTTGTGGGCACTTTCGGCGAATTCCTTTATTTGATCCGCCAATCTGTCGAGAACCGGCGTCTGCTCTGGTCCCGGCACAACTTTGCCGGAATAGAAGAAAATATCGGTCGCCTGGATGGCCGCTCGCAAATCATTAAGTTCTGCAAGGTTCAGCTCATGCAGCTGCGAGATATCCAGAACCACTCCGTCCGCCGAAAGTTGATCGGCGGCGGCCCGCGCCCGGTTGATCCAGTTGGCAGGAGCCTCCCCCACGACAACGATGCGACCCTGGATGATCGAAAGCAGAACCGATTTCGGCGGGGTCAGCGAAGCCTCCAGCCGCTTCACCACGAACTTCGGATCAAGACTTTGATAGAATTGCCACTGTGAATGAACGCGGGCAGGATCGATCTGCGTTCCGTGCAGCAGAGCTTGCGGGTCGGCGGCTAGCGGGTCTCTCAGGCCGGAAATGTAGAAATGTCCGCCCCTCTCTGTTTGCTGGGCGACGATGATTCCCGGTTGGGCCTCAAGTCGCGACACATAGTACTGCCAATGCTCCGCCGCGCGCGCTTCGGGGCTCACATCACGAACCTTGGAGATGTCGAATTCCGGTCCGCCTGCCGAAAGCTGTCGGGCCGCCGCGCGCGCCTGATCTATCCAGGTGTCGGGAGCCTCACCCTCGGCAACGATGCGATCCTTGACGATCGAAAGTCGCACTGTGTCCGGCGGATACAGCGACGCCGTTAGCCGCTTCAACACGAACTCCGGCTCAAGGCTCTGATAGAATCTCCACTGCGAATGAACCCGGGCGGGATCGACCTGTGTTCCCGACAGCAGCGACTGCGGGTCGGTGCCAAGCGGGTCTCTCAGGCCGGCAATATAGAATTGGCCGTCGCGTATGTTTTGCTCGGCAACGATGATGCCTGGCTGGGTCTCCAGTCGCGACACATAGGCCTGCCAGCGCTCCGCCTCGCGTTCTTCGAGGCTTACGTCACGGACCCCAGAGATATCGAACACCGGCCCGCCTGCCGAAAGCTGCTGGGCGGCGGCGTGTGCCTGGCTGATCCAAGCGGCACTCGCTTCACCTTCGGCGACGATGCGATCCTTGACGATCGAAAGTCGTACTGTATCGGGCGGAGCCAGCGACGCCGTCAGCCGCTTCAATACGAACTCCGGCTCAAGGCTCTGATAGAATTTCCACTGCGAATGAACGCGGGCGGGATCGACCTGCGTTCCCGACAGCAGCGACTGCGGGTCAGCGCCAAGCGGGTCTCTCAGGCCGGAAATGTAGAATTGGCCATATCGTACCTTTTGTTCGGCGACGATGATGCCCGGCTGGATCTCCAGTTGCGACACATAAGCCTGCCAGCGCTGCCCGGATTGCCAGGAAAGAAGGAACCAACCGCCTGCCGGAATCAAAAGCAGCAGGACTGCAACCACCACCAGCCACGGAAACCCCTGGTTTGATTCCTCCTGCTTCAGCTCGACGCACGTCTGCAATTGTGCCTCTACGCCGGCCAACTGCGAACTGTCGCCGTCAAACTCCCCTAAAGCCTGTGAGCATTCCTCATGGATGCGGAGCAATACATCGCGAACTATTTCATGCAATTCCTCTGGCGGATTTCCTCGGATCACCGAAACCAAGGTCGCGAACTGTCCGACTTCTGACCAAAGGCGAAGGTCGCCAAAACGGATCGTGTCCAGACTGCTCTGTTCTTTTTCGTTAAATGAGTCCTTCACAAAGTCCTGAATTGCACTAAGCATCGAAGAAATAAGCTGAGGATCCTCGCTCGTTGCATTATCAGCAGCTACATGCGCTATCATAAGTCCGGAATTTCGGCTAATTAGGAAGACATGTTCCACTCGATATACAAGAGAATGCTTCAGAACAACTTCCGAAAAACTAGCACCTGTTCTCCAAGATTCAAATCTCCACTTGAGACCATGCCAGGTAAATATATGTCTTAAAGTCTCGTTCAGCGACTGAAAGGTCTGGTCGATCTTTTCCCCGATCGACTTGCGAATTGCCGGCAGAAACACCGGGTATAATATGTCCGTCAGCGTGCGCGGGCTCTTCTGGATTGACCGTTGCACGGCTCTTTCGACAGCTGGCGCAAGGGCCTCGCCGAGTTGCACGTGAGGCGCTCGCGCGGCCGCACTGGAAAGAACGTCGCCTACGGCTGCCGCGAGCTGCTCCGGTTCGTCCAGCAGATGCGTGACTCGTGAAAGCTCTGAAATTTCGCGGCTGACCAGCAACTGGCGCAGCGTTTCCATGCGAGGATCGGCGGTTGGAACACCGTCGAAACGCGCACGATAGTCCGGATCAACGTTCCGGGCAATTTCGATCAAAAGACGAGCCAGAGCCTCGCGATCAATCTCTGTATCGTTCGAGGCTGTTCTTTGCGGTAGGCTGATCGGGTCGACGGTCGACGTCAAGGTCCCATCAACTCGCTTTCCAACTACGGTCCGAATTGCTCTTGCTGCCGACGGGATCCTGATTAAGACATTTTGCAACCTCGACAAACAGGCCAGCCAAAAGATTTCGGTCGGTCTTGACGTTGCTGAGATCGGCAAACATTTTTTCTATCAGCATCTGAACGCCTTCATTCTTCTGCTTGATTTCCTCACGCAGTGAATGATCGTTCCGATTTATCCGGTCCGCAACGTCGCGCTCAAGCGCGCTCAATTGATCCGACAACGCGCGCACCTGCTTTTCAAGCGCCTGGTTTTGCTCGCGAAGATTCCGATCAATTTCCTTGTCGGCATCGGCTCGTGCATCTTTTTCGCTCCGCAATTGCCCCGCAAGCGAATCGACCTGCTTCTTTGCATTTGACTCGTACATGTCGAGATTGCGCTTGGCCTCGGATTCGACATCCTTGAAGCGCTGCAAGACCCGTTCTTCGAGCTTGGAAAAGCGGCGGTCATAGTCCTGCATCTGGTTGCCGAACAGCAGATCACGTATCTTGTCGACACCTACAGCGTCGCCGGGACCCCCGTTTTCGCGAGCCTGGACACCCATGAAGTTCAGACCGTTTCCTTCTGCGTTACCTATCAGATTTCCGTCCGCTTTCTTGTCTGAAGAAGCGGAATTCGAAGATTCCTTTGCCATGCTTTTGCCCTTCCGTTTGAACACCTGCCACAGTGCAAAACCCCATACATAAGAAAGTCGGCATATAAGAAAGTCAGCATGTCAGCAAAATACCCGGCTCGCAAGCGGGTATCGTCTTGACTTGAGCCGATTCGTAAGGCAGCCGCGCGCTGAGTCGCCGGCGCAGGAATGGAAGTTGGTAGCGATGCCATTTCAAGAGCGGCAGCCGCGGCTGGTCGGGGATCAAAGGCGGTAAGCGTAGCCGTCGAAGCAGTGGCGCCCCGCAATCTCTGCGCTCACGGCATCCCGGCGTTCGACCGCAAGGTGATCAACCGAATAACGACGGCGGCAGGTCGCAAGTTTCGCGCTCGAGGAGGCGATCCGATCAAGCTCGTTAAGAACCGCCTCACGACTACGCCACGGGTGTTTGCGCACGCGTTGTGCTTTTCCGGGAACTGCTCAGATGGCTGGCGCGCGCCAGCCGTCTGGCGTCAAGCGTGGCGGATCTCGGTTCCCAACACCTTCAAGCATTCGCGGATGAACGCGGCAAGCGCCGTCCAGCCCTTGGCGGAAACCATCGTCCCGTCCACATAGGCATCGGTGGGTGACAGGTCGATGTAAGTGCCGCCGGCAAGCGTCACCTCCGGCTCGCAAGCCGCGAGAGCCCCAACCTTCTTGCCGCGGACGACGCCATCGACGGCGATCAGAATCTGGACGCCGTGGCAAATCGTGAAGATCGGCTTTTTGGTCTCATGGAAATGGCGCACCATCGCCTGCACGCGCTTGTCGGTACGGATGTATTCCGGCCCGCGGCCACCGGCGCAGTAGACGGCATGATACTGGTCGAGCTGTCTTTCGGCTTCCGAGAACGTCTTGTTGATCAGCGCGTAGTGACCAAGCTTTTCGGTGTAGGTCTGGTCGCCCTCGAAGTCGTGCAGCGAGGTCTTGATCAGGTCGCCGGCGTTCTTGTCGGGGCATACCACATGAACCGTGTGGCCCACGGCCTCCATCGCCTGCTGATAGACGAAGATCTCGTATTCCTCGGTGAACTCACCGGTAAGCATCAGTATTTTCTTGCCTGGCATGGCTCTTCCTCCTGTTGCGGCTGGGCGAGGTGCGGATCACGCCTCGCCTGTCTTCGAAATCGGATCGGATCGGAATGGCGAATCCGGGAAATACGCGCTCGGCGCGCAGCACCGATTCGACGGCGCCCGGCACGGCACCAGTGGGCAGCGCGCTTCCTCCCTCTCCGGCGATATTGGCTGCAATGGACATCGGGTCCGACCTTAATCGAAGGCCGGAAGCAAGCGATCGCGCGAATGCTCGATATGGACGCGCATCGCCTCTTGGGCGGCGTCGGGATCGGCCGCGCCGAATGCGGCGAGGATCGCCTCGTGTTCGTCGAGCGCTTCCTCGGTCACGCGGGCATGATACATTAGGCGGAAGATATGGAAGTGGGCATGCTGGTGGCTCAACGTCTGCCGAATGAGTTCGTTTTGCGAAAACTCCATGATCTTGTCGTGGAAGATCGCGTCCTGCCGGGCGAAATTCGAATAACGCAGGCGATCGTCCTTGCCTTCGCGCCGTGACATCACGCCAGCCGCTTCCAGCAAAATGTTGAGCTTGGCTTCGTCCATGGCAGCGGCGGCTTTCGCCGCGGCATGCGGCTCAAGCAGAAGGCGCATCTCGTACAATTCGTCGAACCGGCGGCGTGGGATTTGCGGCGCCGCGCGATAGCCGATCAGGTGAGTCTTGAGCACCAGGCCTTCGCCTTCGAGGCGGCCGAGCGCCTCGCGGATCGGCGTGTGCGAGACGTTGAATTCCTTGACCAGGCTGTCGACGGTGATGCGCGAACCCGGCGCGATCTTCAGCGCCATCAGCTGCGCGAAGATCGCTTCATAGACATCCTCGACCAGGCTGTTGGAGCGCTGGATGCGACCGCGGGCGGCAGCCGTTTCGGTCGTGTCGATTGGGTTTGCGGCCTGCATCTTTACCTCTTGACAGTGCGGACTGCTAACACGATGCTCCAACGGATGCAATCCTATATCCTATACGATTTTAAAGCGGATATGCTTTTCGAGCCGTTATATGATGCTGCAGAATGTCCCCGGCGCTGTTGCGGACAGATGGCGGATTCGTTGCGACAACCCTTCCCAGTTCAGGCGCCGCCAAAGGACAAAAGATCATCATGAGCCTCTTCGCCGCCCTCCGGCTTCCGCGTGAAATCCTTTTCGGTAACGGCCAACGCCATGCGCTGCCGACGGTCGCCAGCAGGTTCGGCCGGCGCGCCCTGGTCTGTACAGACGAGCGTTTCGCCGGCACGGCGGTGTTCGCGGAAATTGTCAAATCGCTCAAGGCCGCCTCGATCGAGGTGCTGGTGCATGACCGCGTGCTTCCCGACGTGCCACGCGACAGCCTCGGCATTTGCGTCGACGAGGCCGCGAAATTCCAGCCTGAGATAGTGATCGGCATCGGCGGCGGCAGCTGCCTCGATTTCGCCAAATGCGCCGGCCTGCTGCTCAGCCATGGCGGCAAGCTTCAGGACTACTATGGGGAGTTCAAGGTGCCCGGCCCGACGCTGCCGCTGATCGCCGTGCCCACCACCGCGGGAACCGGCTCCGAAGTGACGCCCGTCGCGGTGATCTCCGATCCGGACCGGACGCTGAAGGTCGGCATATCGAGCCCCTATCTGATCGCGGCGGTTGCCTTGTGCGACCCCGAACTGACGATGACCTGCCCCCTTGCCCTGACCGCGATAGCCGGCGCCGATGCCTTGACCCATGCGATCGAGGCCTTCACCGCGAAGCGGCGCGGCGCGGAACCCAGCCTGCCGCAACAGCATGTCTTCATCGGCAAGACCGCACTGACCGACCATTTCGCCCTGCTGGCCATAAAACTGCTGGGCCGCAGCCTGGAAAAAGCCTGCGCCGACGGCACCGATGCCGATGCGCGCGCCGCTGTGATGATGGGCGCGCTGGCGGCGGGCTGCGCATTCGGCACCGCCGGCACGGCGGCGGCGCATGCCGTGCAATATCCTGCCGGCGCCCTCACCCACACCGCGCACGGATTGGGCGTCGCGACGATGATGCCCTACGTCATGACCTACAACAGCCGCGTGGTCGCCGCCGAAATGGCCGAGATCGGGGGCGCGCTTGGGCTTGAGGCCAAGGGGAGGAGCGCCGAGGAGATGGCGGACGCCACCATCAAGGAAATCCGGCGGCTGTTCACGGCGATCGGCATCACGCCGACGCTGGCCGATCTCGGCCTTCCCGCCGACAAGCTCGACTGGACCGCCGATCAGGCGCTCGGCATCGACCGCCTGATCAAGAACAACCCGCGCCCCTTCGATCTCACCGCCATGCGACGCCTGGTCCAGGCCGCCCATGACGGCGACCTCGCAGCCTGCGCCATGTAATCCACGGAACAAGACCATGAACCTTCCTCCGAATGCGCTGTGGATCGACCAGGACGACTATGACGTTCGCGGCTTCTCACACGGACTCTACATCGACGGCAGGTGGCGACCATCTTCCGACGGCCGGGTCATCGACGTCGTCGATCCTTCGTCGGGGTCTGTCATTGCAGCGGTCCCCGACGCGACGCTCGAGGATGCCCTGGCCGCAGTCGATGCGGCGGCCAAGGCGGCGACGGGATGGCGGGGGACCGCGCCACGCAAGCGCTCGGAGATCCTCAGGCGCTGTTTCGAACTCATGGTCGAGCGGTCGGAAACGCTCGCCATGCTGATCTCGCTGGAGAACGGCAAGGCTCTGCGCGACGCGCGCGGCGAGGTTGCGTACGCCGCCGAGTTCTTCCGCTGGAACGCGGAAGAAGCGGTTCGCATCACCGGCGAGTTCGGCACCGCGCCGTCCGGCACCAACCGCATCGTGGTCGACTATGAGCCGATCGGCATCTGCGTGCTGATCACGCCCTGGAATTTTCCGGCCGCGATGGCGACACGAAAAATCGCGCCGGCATTGGCGGCCGGTTGCACGGTGATCCTGAAGCCGGCCAGCGAGACGCCGCTGACGGCCTATGCGCTGGCCGCGCTCTACAGCGAGGCCGGCGTTCCGGCCGGCGTCGTCAACGTGCTCACCACGACCAGTCCCGGTCCGCTGACCTCGGCCATGCTGGCCGATCCGCGCGTCAGGAAGCTCTCTTTCACCGGCTCGACGGGCGTCGGACGAACCTTGCTTGGCGAAGCCGCCAAGCATGTGGTCTCCTGCTCGATGGAACTCGGCGGCAATGCACCATTCGTCGTTTTCGACGATGCCGACCTCGATGCCGCGCTCGACGGAGCCATGATCGCGAAGATGCGCAATGCCGGCGAGGCCTGTACAGCCGCCAACCGCATCTATGTTCAGTCGGGCATCCATGACGCGTTCGCCGACGGCCTTCGCAAACGCATGGCAGCTCTCACGGTCGGACCAGGCATGAGTGCGGATACCGAGTGCGGGCCGATGATCACCAGAAAGGCGGTCGACAAGATCGACCGCCTGGTCAAGGACGCCGTGGGCCGGGGAGCCAAGGTGCTTTGCGGCGGCTCTATCCCGGAAGAGGAAGGCTTCTTTTATCCGCCGACGGTCCTGTCGCAGGTTCCGTCCGATGCCGACATGGCGCATGAGGAGATCTTCGGGCCGGTAGCGCCCATCACGCGATTCGAGACCGAGGCCGAAGCCATCATGCTCGCCAACAACACGGAATACGGCCTTGCCGCCTATATCTATACGCGCGATGTCGGCCGAGGATTGCGGGTGGCATCGCGGATCGAAGCCGGCATGATCGGCCTCAATCGGGGGCTGATGTCGGATCCCGCGGCCCCCTTCGGCGGCGTCAAGCAGAGCGGCCTGGGTCGCGAGGGCGGCCAGCACCACGGCATCGCCGAGTTCATGGAGGCGAAGTATATCGCCGTTACTTTCTGATCGGGCAGCCATGCAGAAAGACCCCTTCCGCACCCGCGACCACGTTGCCGACTTTGATGACATCGTGGCCGATATCGTGGCGCGCAGCGACACGACCCGGGCGACGCTGCCCATGGTGGCTGATGTCGCCTATGGCAACGGCGAGGCCGAGAGGCTCGACCTGTTCTTTCCGCCAGGCGAGCGTCAGAGTCTTCCCGTTCATATTTTCATCCACGGCGGCTACTGGCGCATGTTTTCAAGGGGTGACTATTCCTATGTGGCGAACACAGTCACCCAAGCCGGTGCGATCGCGGTCATCGTCGATTATGCGCTGATGCCCGAGTTCAGGATGGCGGCGATCGTGGAGCAGGTCCGGCGCGCCAAACAATGGGTGCTGGACAACATCGTCGACCATGGCGGCGATCCAGGCCGGATCAGCGTCAGCGGCCATTCGGCTGGCGCGCACCTGGCCACATTCCTATTTGAAAAGACGCCAATGCCGTCACGCATCCACGCAGCGCTGCTGCTGGGTGGCCTCTACGACCTGAAGCCCCTGCAGAAATCCTTCCTCGAGCCGTTGATCGGCATCACCGACGAGGAGGCAGCTGCCTTCACGCCAATGACGCGGCGGCATGACCCGAAGACGGCAGTGACCATTCTCGTCGGGGACCAGGAAACGCCCCCTTTTCACCAGCAGGCGGCCGCCTTCGGAACGCTCCTGCGCGCGCAGGGGCACGGTGTCCGCGACGTTTGCCTGAATGACCGGAACCATATGACGAGCGTACGGGATCTGGGCATCATCGGTACGCAAGCTGGCGATTGCCTGATGCAGACGATTGAAACGACCCTCTTCTAGAGGCAATGCCGAGCCGACCCGAATGAGGAGGTCGCAGTGTGATGTGCACCGCTCGGTGGGCAGTTGCGCAACCTCGGGACTTGGCCCTATTGCGCGACCAGGCGACTCGCCTAGCGAAACAGCTTTGCTCTCATTGGCCATTCAGCGGATTCGATTTGCTTGGTGATCCCTCACCCTTAGGGCAAACTCCCTGCCGGGGCTGCAGGAGGTGAAATGAGAGCACGCGCAGCAACGCTCGGGGATCTCGAGGATGTGTTTCATGGCCTGTCCAAGCGGATGTCGGAGGAGTACGCGGCGGCCGGCAAGGACAGCAAGATCGCCTACGACAATCTGATGATGAATCTGAAGGAAGGCCGGGCGCACGCGCTGGTGGAGGGCGAGAAGGCCGTGGCAATCATCGCCTGGCATGAGAACAGCGACGCCGCCGATACGCTGTTTGCCGCGCAGGAGGACTTTTTCCGCGCCTCGACCGTGCGCTTCTGCAAGCGACATATCAGGCACATCCAGGCGCTCGCCGGCAACCTTCCCATCCATTCGCGCAGCTGGCTGCAGGGGCCTGACGTCGCCCGATGGTTCGGCATTATCGGCTATGCCGAGCGCGGTCAGGAGAACGGCGCCAACCTGTTTGAGCTGCCGCCGGCCCGCGCCAGCTAAGGAACCCCGGCTGGTGGCATGTGTTCCTCCTTGCCGCAAACGCCGAGCATACCGCGCCATCGCCCGCGCAAATTCGTCGATGCGGGGTCCCCCCTTCGGTTCCAAGCGGTTTAACTCGGTGGCCTTGCGAATTGCACTCTCGGCCGCCTTGGACTGCCTCAGCAAGCGGCTTGCACGGGGCGACGATTGGCGGGATGTTACTGGGGGCAACCGGGGCCAAACCGGCAGGCCGAGATCGATGTGGCTGCTGGAAAATGTCGCGAGCCTGCTTCGCCTTTCTTACCTTTGTTGTCTTGCTGGCGCCGGTAGAGGCAAGCGAGCGCATGTCTCATCTGCTTGACCCCTCCAACCTGCCGATCTCCTATCTTCGCGAATCGGATCTTGTGACCGCATACACGACTGCAATGGCGCGCTTCCGTCTGCAGTTCTCAGGACGTGCCGGCGAAACCTATCTTGCGGTCTCTCTCGAACCATTGTTTTTGCGGGCGGAATTCCGTGCGCGGACCTGGCGCTCGGCGGACGGCAGCTTGTTGCAAGGCTTCGCCGGCAAGGGCGGCTTCCGATTGACTATCGGTAACTGCCTGGCGCGTATCTGCGCTGCCAGCGAATGCAGCGATGCCGGTTGGCCGGTCTACGCCTGCAGCGACGGACGCAAGCGCAAGATGTCCGTCACGGATTTTGTGACGGCAAGCTTCGATGGCGTGCCCTATCGTCGATTGAGCGCCTCCCCTTCACAGGAATGAGGGCGCGAGGTGCCCACCATCCTACCGAGGCAGGCGTTCAGCAAGGGCGGTGTTCCTTTCCCGCACCGCGAACGCCTTCCCAGTCGACAATTGCCCGCCTCACGCAGCGCTGCGACTCCCCGCCGCAGTCGCGCAGGACGTTGCGGCGCTGAAATTGACGCGCGGCATCATCTTTTTCCCGCGAACATGGTCCAAATAGAATAGGATGGTGGGGCGCCATCCAAACGCGGACACGTGTTGCATTCGACCCAGGCGGCCGGAAAATCGGTGACAAGCGCCGCCGGAACGTGTGGAAGGTGACGGTCGACACAGAGAGGGACGTGCGATCGGGTTGCACTCGGCAAGTGTTGATGGTTTGTTGCCGGTCTGCGGAGAACGAGTGATGCGAGAATCGATCGGTCAAGACGAATATGGGTCGGCGAACCCTTTCGATCCGGACGACCTGCCCAATCTGAATGCGATCGGACCAGGGATCGGCAACAATGATTTCGAGAAATACGCGGTCGCCGTGATCATCGTGTTCGGCGCCCTGATCATCGGCGGGCTGATGGCCGCGTCGTTGACCTTCGGCCATCGCAACGGGTTCCTCTTCGCGCTCGGCGGCGCCACCTCGGCATGGATCTCCGGAAACGCGCTTCTGCTTGACCGGCCGCGCATCTACGCGCTGTTCGTCGGCATCGCCGCCCTGATGCTGATCGCATCGACCATCACGCTGGTTACCTGACGGTCCTTGCCGGGCCGCGACCCTGTCCAAGCACCCACCCCGGCATCAATATCCGAGCGCCTCGCCAGAGGCCGCCCGGCTGTCGATGGCGCCATTGTAGCGCGCGCCGCCGCCCTTCCCGATCTCCGCCAGGCTCTTGCCACCAACGAGAATGCCGGCCGCCTGCCCCCAGGTCTGGTCACTCAGATCGAGGTGGTAGCCCATGCCGGCCAGCAGTCTTTCGGTGTCCGGCGACAGGCCGAACGGCTCGACATAGACTTTATCGGGCAGCCATTGATGGTGGATGCGCGGTGCGTCGATCGCCTCCTGGATGTTCATGCCGTGGTCGATGACGTTGACGATCGCTTCCAGCGTGATGGTGATGATGCGCGAGCCGCCGGGGCTGCCGATGACCATGAACGGCTTGCCGTCCTTGGCCACGATGGTCGGGCTCATCGACGACAGCGGCGTCTTCTTCGGCTGAATGGCATTGGCCTCGCCCTGGACCAACCCATAGAGGTTGGGCACGCCCGGCTTCTGGGTGAAATCGTCCATCTCGTTGTTGAGCAAGATGCCGGTGCCGCCCGCGACGACGCCGGCCCCGAAGGAGCCGTTCAGCGTGTAGGTGACGGCCACCGCGTTGCCGTCCTTGTCGATGATGGAATAGTGTGTCGTCTCCTTCGACTCGCCAAAACCCTTCGGCATCAGGTCCTGCGACACGCCGGCCCGGAATGGGTCGGTCTTGTCGCGGATGTCCTTGGCGTAGCTCTTGTCCAGCAATTTCGAGACCGGATTGTCGACGAAATCAGGATCGCCGAGCGCGGAGTTGCGGTCGACATAGGCATGGCGCATCGCCTCGACCATGACATGCACGGTCTCGGCCGAGCCGGCGCCGAGATAGGACAACGGGTAGCCTTCCAGCACGTTGAGGATTTCGCAGATGATGACGCCACCGGAGCTTGGCGGCGGCGAGGAAGTGATCTCATAGCCGCGATAGGAGCAGGTGACCGGTTTCAGTTCACGCACCGCATATTGCTCGAAGTCCTGCTTGGCCAGGATGCCGCCCCTGGCGCCGCTCGCCTTGACGATGGCGTCAGCGATGGCGCCCTTGTAGAAGGCGTCGGGGCCTTTCTCGGATATCGCCGAGAGCGAGCCAGCAAGATCCGGTTGGGTGAGCCGCTCGCCAATGCCATAGGGCTTGCCATCGGGTTTCAGGAAGGCGGCGGCCGCCGCCGGGTCCTTCGCCAACCTTTCAGCGTTGCCGGCGAACGAGGCGGCATCGCCCTGATTGAGGATGAAACCGTCCCTGGCATAGGCGATCGCCGGCGCCATCAGCTCTTGTCTTGACAGTGTGCCATATTTTTCGCGCGCTATTTCGAAACCGGCCACCGAGCCCGGCACGCCGACGGCGAGATAACCGTCGAGGCTGGCGCCCTTCACCGGGTTGCCATCCTTGTCGAGATACATGGTCTTGGACGCGGCCAGCGGCGCGCGCTCGCGAAAATCGAGGAAGGTCGATTTGCCATCGGCGAAACGGATGGTCATAAAGCCGCCGCCGCCAATGTTGCCGGCATTGGGGTAGACGACGGCCAGCGCATAGCCGACAGCGACCGCCGCATCGACGGCATTGCCGCCCTTCTTCAAGACCTCGACGCCGATTTCCGACGCCAGATGCTGGGCCGTCACCACCATGCCGTGCTCGCCCTTGGCAGGTGCTGGCGACGCGGCAAAGACGCTCGTCAATGGCGCCAGCGCGAAGGTGATGGAAAGACTGGCGGCGATCAGTGTCCGACGGGTGAGGTGCATGGCGGGTTCTCCTGGCGGGGAAGCCTAGAAGAGCCCGTCGCAGCGGCCGAGTCCACCACCAACGGTGGGCCAGGCGGATCAATTCAGATGACAGGCGTGTCAGACAATTCCGCCCGAGCCGCCGACAACAGCCGGGCGTTCGGCCGCGACCTTGGCGCGGTAGCCCGCCGCCCGGTAGGTGGCGACCGGATCGATGGCGCCCCCGGTTTTCAGCCGCGCCATGGCGAGGATCGGCTCGACATCGGTGCGGTAGGCCGCCTTCAGCGTCTGCGTCGCCATCAGCGCGTCATTGCCGTCCTGAAAAACTTCCAGCGCGTTGCGGTCGACCAGCAGCGCCTGCGCATAGGCGCGCTGCACCTCGACCGCCGACAACATCAGGCTTTCGATCGGATCGGTGACGTTGTGGCTCTGGTCGAGCATGTGGGCGGGATCGAAACCCTCGGCGCCGGACAGTTCGGCATCGACCAGTTCGTTGAAGACCAGGAACAGCCGATAAGGATCAATCGAACCGGCGTCGAGATCGTCGTCGCCATATTTCGAATCGTTGAAATGGAAACCGCCGAGTTTCTTGAACTGGATCAGCCGCGACACGATCATCTCGATGTTGACATTGGGCGCGTGGTGGCCGAGGTCGACCAGGCAGAAAGCCTTGTCGCCCAGTTCCTTGGCGATAAGGTAATTGGTGCCCCAGTCCTGCACGACCGTGGAATAGAAGGCCGGCTCGTACATCTTGTGTTCGGTGAACAGTTTCCAGTCGGCGGGCAGCCCGGCATAAATCTCCTTCATGGCGTCGAGGTAGCGCTCGAAGGCTTTGGCGAAATTGACCTGGCCCGGAAAATTCGAGCCGTCGCCGATCCACACCGTTAGTGCCTTGGAGCCGAGCGTCTTGCCGATCTCAATGCATTCGAGATTGTGCTCCACCGCCTGCCGGCGGGTGCCGGCGTCGGCGTGCGACAGCGAACCGAATTTGTAGGAGAGTTTCTGGTCCCTGGCGTCGGAGAATGTGTTGGAATTCATGGCATCGAAGCCGAGGCCGAAGCGCGAGGCCGCCTGCTTCAGCCGATTCGGGTCAGCCTTGTCCCATGGAATGTGCAACGAGACGGTCGGCGTCGCCTGCGTCAGCTGGCTGATGACGGCACAATCCTCGATCTTGTCGAAGATATCGCGCGGCTCGCCGGCGCCGGGAAAGCGGGCAAAGCGCGTGCCGCCGGTGCCGACGCCCCAGGAGGGGATGGCAACCGCAAATTTCTCGACCTTGTCGCGGATGGCGTCGATGGCGATGCCGCGGCGGTCGAGACGTTCGCCGAGCGAGGCGTAGTCGCGCTCGAGGTCGGGCTTGCGCGCGGTGTTATCTTTTTCGACGATTTCGGCGGAAATGATGGTTTCGGACAAGTGCTGGTTCCTCCCAAGAATGTTTTCGGCTGGCGCCGCCCCTCATCCGCCCTACGGGCACCTTCTCCCCTTAGACGGGGAGAAGGGAAACGCTCCAAATCAGCGCGTAAAGCTCTGCGCGTTGCCGGCGTCGACGTTGATGATGTTGCCGGTCGACTTGGCCGACATGTCGGAAGCGAAGAAATAGATCGCCTCGGCGATGTCTTCCGGGAAGACCGAGCGCTTCAGCATCGAGCGCGAGCGGTAATGCTCTTCAAGATCGTCCGTAGACATCTTGTAGGCGGCGGCGCGCTGTTCCTTCCACTCGCCCGTCCAGATCTTCGAGCCGCGCAGCACGGCGTCCGGATTGACGACATTGACCCTGATCTGCGCTTCCGCGCCTTCCAGGGCGAGACACCGGGCGAGATGGATTTCGGCGGCCTTGGCCGTGCAATAGGCGGCAGCGTTGGGCGAGGCGGCAAGACCGTTCTTGGAGGCGACGAAGACGACATTGCCGCCGATCTTCTGCACCCGGAACAGCCGGAACGCTTCCCGCGAGACCAGGAAATAGCCGGTCGACAGGATGTCCATGTTCTTGTTCCACAGCGCCAGCGACGTCTCCTCGATCGGCGCCGAGGAGGCGAGACCCGCGTTGGAGACCAGAATGTCGATGCCGCCAAACTCGACCGCCGTCTCGGCAAAGCCCGAGACCACCTGGTCTTCCGCGGTCACGTTGATCACCACCGGGCGGATGAAATCCTTGCCATAGGCCTTCGCCAGTTCCTCATTGGCGCTGGCCAGTGCAGCCTCATCGATATCGGCCAGCACCACGCAGGCGCCTTCGCGCAGCAGGCGGTTGGCGGTCGCCCGGCCAATGCCGCCGGCGCCACCGGTGACTAGCGCGATCTGGCCGGCGAGCGATTTCGGCTTCGGCATGCGCTGCAGCTTCAGATCTTCGAGCAGCCAGTATTCGATGTCGAAGGCTTCCTGGGCGGGCAGGCCGACATAGGATGAAACGGTCGAGGCACCGCGCATGACGTTGATGGCGTTGACGTAGAATTCGCCGGAAATTCGCGCCGTCGCCTTGTCGCCGGCGAAGGTGAACATGCCGACGCCAGGCATCAGATAGACCACGGCGTTGGGATCGCGGATGGCAGGCGAGTCGGGATGCTTGCAGCTGTCGTAATAGGCCTGGTAGCCGACGCGGTATTCGGCGATGTCGTCGGCGAGGCGTGCAATGACCGCATCGACATCGGGCTTCGCCGGATCGAACTCGATGACCAGCGGGCGGATCTTGGTGCGCAGGAAATGGTCCGGGCAAGAAGTGCCGAGTGCCGCCAGCGGGCGCAAATCCCTGGAGTTGACGAATTCGAGCACGGCGGCGGAATCGTCGAAATGGCCGAGCTTGTGGCTCTTTTCCGAGATCAGGCCGCGGATTTTCGGCATCAGTTTCGCCGCGATGGCGCGGCGGGTAGCGGCATCGAGCGACTTGACCACTTCGCCGCCGAAGATGGCGAGGCCCTCGGAGCGGCGTTCGAACCACTCGATCGCCTGGTTGATCACCGAAATCGTCGTCTCGTAGCATTCCTTGGGCGTGTCGCCCCAGGTGAACAGGCCGTGGCTTTCGAGGATGACGCCCTTGGCGGCGGGATGTTCGAGGCAGAATTTCTCCAGCCAAAGGCCGAGTTCGAAGCCCGGCCGCTTCCATGGCAGCCAGCCGATGGCGTCGCCGAAGATCTCCTTGGTCAGCGCTTCGGAATCCTTCGCCGCGGCAATGGCGATGATGGCATCGGGATGCATGTGGTCAACGAAAGGCTTCGGCACATAGGCGTGCAGCGGCGTGTCGATCGAGGCCGCGCGCGGATTGAGGTTGAAGGTGCAGTGGGGCAGATATCCCACCATCTCGTCCTCATGCTCGACGCCGCGATAAAGGCCTTTCAGCGCGCGCAATTTGTCCATGTAGAGGGTGGCAAAACCGTCGAGCTTGATCGAGGCGCTGTCGCCGCCCGAACCCTTGACCCACAGCACTTCGACGTTCTCGCCGCTGAGCGGATCCTTCTGCCATATCTTGGAGGAGGTGTTGCCGCCGCCATAGTTGGTGACGCGCTTGTCGGAACCCAGCGTGTTCGAGCGATAGACCAGAAGCTCGGGATCGCTCATCCCCTTGGCCTTCGCATCGTCCCACAAATTGGCAAGGCGCGAGCCGGAGCGCTTGTCGAGCATAGGTTATCCTCCCTGGGACGCAAAAGCCGCAGTCCATTTTGCCGGGAATGTCTACGCAAGCGCCTCGCTTGTCAATCATAAACGATCAATATCGATCATATTGCACTGCACAATGAAATTATATGATCGGAAATGATTGACACTGCTCGTTTTGAGTGCCTAGATGGCCAGGTAGGGAGGAACCATGCACGAAAAAGAGCGCCACAGGATCATTCTGTCCGCCGTCCAGGAAAAGCCTGTGGTGACGGTGCAGGAGATGGTCGACCTGACGGAGTCGTCCGAGGCGACGATCCGGCGCGATATCGCGGCTCTGCACGTCCAGAAGCGCCTGCGCCGGGTGCGCGGTGGCGCCGAGGCGATTTCGCCGCCGCAATTCATCGGCCTGGCCGGCCGGCCCTTTTCCGTCAACGAAACGATCAACGCTTCACAGAAGCGGGCGATCGCTCGCGAGGCGGTCGAATTGTGCGGGGATGGCGAGCCGATCATCATCAATGGCGGCACCACCACCTTCCAGATGGTGCATTTCCTGACTGGGCGGCGCATGCCGATCTTCACCAATTCGTTCCCGATCGCCGAGCATCTGCTCAAGCACTCGAAGAACACGGTGATGCTGTCGGGCGGCACCATCTATCGCGAGCAGAACATCATCCTGTCGCCCTTTGACAATGACGTGACCCGCAATTTCTACGCGCGCCGCATGTTCATAGGCGCCCAAGGGCTTGGACCGCTCGGCCTGATGGAAGGCGACCCGCTGCTGATCCAGGCGGAGCAGAAGCTGATCGACCAGGCCGACGAGCTGGTGGTGCTGGTCGATTCCTCGAAATTCCGAAAGCGCTCCAGCCTGATCCTGTGCGGGCTGTCGCGCATCGCCACCGTCATCACCGATGACGGCATCGAGGATCGCGAAGCCAAGATGTTGGAGACCGCGGGCGTGACGCTGATCGTCGCCCGCAAGACGGCAAAGGAAGAATCTTCACTGCAGGCCTGAGACCAACTCACGCCCGCAGCGGCGATGGAATGCAACGCTCAAGGGAGGATATGCGATGAGCTTTTTGAAGAAATTGATGGTGACGGCCGCATTCTCGGCCGCCATGTTCGTGAATGCCGCCTATGCCGAGAACGTCAAGATCGCACTGGTGGTGAAGTCGCTCGGCAACGGCTTCTTCGACGCCGCCAACAAGGGCGCCGAGGAGGCGGCCAAGGAACTCGGCGATGTCGACATCATCTACACCGGCCCGACCAAGGCAACCGCCGAAGCGCAGATCGAAGTGGTCAATTCGCTGATCGCGCAGAAGGTCAACGCCATCGCCATTTCGGCCAATGACGCCGACGCGCTGGTGCCGGTGCTGAAGAAGGCCATGGAGCGCGGCATCACCGTCATCTCCTGGGATTCGGGCGTTGCCAAGGAAGGCCGCCAGCTTCACCTCAACCCGTCCGACACCGGCCTGATCGGCGAGACCATCATCAAGCTTGCCGCCGATTATCTGCCGGAAGGCGGCGATGTCGCCATCCTGTCGGCCTCCTCGACCGCGACCAACCAGAACGCCTGGATCGACGCGGCCAAGAAGGTGCTGCCGGAGAAGTTCCCCAAGATCAAGCTTGTCGCCACCGTCTATGGCGATGACGATTCGGCCAAGAGCACCGACGAAGCCAAGGGCCTGCTGAAGTCCTATCCGAACCTCAAGGCGATCATCGCGCCGACAACCGTCGGCGTCGTTGCCGCCGCCCAGGTCGTCACCGACGAGAAGCTGATCGGCAAGGTCAATGTCACCGGCCTTGCGCTGCCGTCCGAGTTCAAGAAGTTCATCGACAACGGCGCCAGCCAGGCGGTTGCGCTGTGGAACCCGATCGACCTCGGCTACTCGGCCGTCTACCTCGCCCACGACCTGGCGGTGAAGAAGGAAGAGGCCAAGCCCGGTGCCACGCTGTCGATCGGCCGCGTCGGCAAGGTCACGCTCGACGATACCAACTCGGCTGCGATGGCTCCGCCCTTCCAGTTCGACAAGACCAACATCGAGAAGTTCTCCAAGATCTATTGATCTGGGACCCTCTCGAGCCGTCGCGGCGGGGCTCACGTCCCGCCGCGATTTTAGACGGACCTTGTTTCAGGGCTTGATACGACCATGGACACGACAGCCCAGCACGGCACGGTGAAGGAGAGGCCAGCGGCCTCCACGCCACGGCTGACGCTGTCCGGCATCTCCAAGAGCTTTCCCGGCGTGCGCGCGCTGCACAATGTCAGCCTGTCGCTCTATCCCGGCCAGGTGACGGCACTGATCGGCGAGAACGGCGCCGGCAAGTCGACGCTGGTCAAGATCATGACCGGCATCTACCAGCCGGATTCGGGCACGATCAGCATCGACGGCCAGGCGGTCAGCTTGCCCAGCGCGCATGCCGCCTTCGGCCATGGCGTCACCGCCATCCATCAGGAAACCGTGCTGTTCGACGATCTGAGCGTTGCCGAAAACATCTTTCTCGGCCACGCGCCGCGCACACGGCTAGGCACCATCGACTGGCGCACGATGCGCAAGAATGCCCGCGAAGTGCTCGACACGATGCACGCCGGCCATATCGATGCCGATGCGCGTTTGAAAGACCTCGGCATCGCCAACAAGCATCTCGTGGCGGTGGCGCGCGCCATGTCGATCGACGCGCAGATCGTCATCATGGACGAGCCGACCGCAGCCCTTTCGATGAAGGAGATCGAGGAGCTTTTCCTGCTCATCGAATTCCTCAAGGAGGAAGGCAAGGCGATCCTGTTCATCAGCCACAAGTTCGACGAGATCTACCGCATCGCCGACCGCTACACGGTGTTCCGCGACGGCGAGATGGTTGGCGAAGGCCTGATCAAGGATGCCGGCCAGAGCCAGATCGTGCGCATGATGGTCGGCCGCTCGGTCGATCATATTTTTCCGCAGCGCAAGGCCGAGATCGGTGCACCGGTGCTGTCCGTCGCCGGCCTGTCGCACCCGACCGAGTTCAACGACATCGGCTTCGAACTACACAAAGGCGAAATACTCGGCTTCTACGGCCTCGTCGGCGCCGGCCGCAGCGAGGTGATGCAGGCGATTTCGGGCATCACCCGCACCACGGGCGGCACGATCACGCTGGAAGGCAAGACGATCGCGCCGAAATCGGCGGCGGATTCGATCGAGGCCGGCATCGTCTATGTGCCGGAAGAGCGCGGCAAGCAAGGCGTGGTGATCGGCCTGCCGATCTTCCAGAACGTCTCGCTGCCCTCGCTCAAGCGCACCTCCAAATCTGGCTTGCTGCGGCTGGCCGAAGAATTTTCGCTCGCCCGTTCCTACACCGAGCGGCTTGATCTCAGGGCCTCGTCGCTCAGCCAGGATGTCGGCACGCTGTCGGGCGGCAACCAGCAGAAGATCGTCATCGCCAAATGGCTGGCGACCGCGCCCAAGGTGATCATCCTCGATGAGCCGACCAAGGGCATCGACATCGGTTCCAAGGCCGCCGTGCACGGCTTCATGGCCGAGCTGGTGGCGCAGGGCCTGTCGGTGATCATGGTGTCGTCGGAACTGCCGGAGATACTCGGCATGTCCGACCGGGTGGTGGTCATGCGCGAGGGCCTTGTCGCGGCGGTCTATGACAATAAGGGGCTGGACGCCGAGACGCTGGTGCGGACGGCAGCGGGGATCGCGGCATGAAAGCCTTTCTGAAATACCGCGAGATCTGGCTGGCCGCGGCCATCATCGTGCTGATCGGGCTAATCTCGACCCGCTTCCCGGCCTTCGCCGACCCCGGCAACCTGCGCCAGGTATTCAACGACACCTCTATCCTGATGATCCTGGCGCTCGGCCAGATGGTGATCATCCTGACGCGGTCGATCGACCTGTCCATGGCCTCCAATCTCTGCTTCACCGGCATGGTGGTGGCGATGCTGAACGCCGCACACCCGGCAATCCCGATCCCGGCACTGATCGTCATCGCGCTGACGGTCGGGCTGGTGCTCGGCGCCATCAACGGCCTTCTGGTATGGCGGCTGAACATCCCTTCGATCGTGGTCACTTTGGGGACGCTCACCATCTATCGCGGCGCCACCTTCGTCCTGTCAGGCGGCGCCTGGGTCAATGCCGACAAGATGAGCCCGGATTTCATCGGTTTCCAGCGCGCCGCCTTCCTCGGCATTCCGGTGCTGTCCTGGATCGCCATACTGGTCATCGCGCTGTTCTTCGTGCTGATGACGCGCACCGCGCTCGGCCGCTCGATCTATGCGATCGGCGTCAACCCGACGGCGTCGGTCTATACCGGCATCGATGTCGGCCGCACGAAATTCATTGTCTTCTGCATCTCCGGCATGATCGGCGGGCTTGCCGGCTACCTGTGGATCTCGCGCTACGTCATCGCCTCGGTCGAGGTCGCCAACGGCTATGAGCTCAACATCATCGCCGCCTGCGTCATCGGCGGCATCTCGATCGCCGGCGGCATCGGCTCGGTCGGCGGCGCGGTGCTTGGCGCGCTGTTCCTCGGCATCATCTCCAACGCGCTCCCGGTCATCAACATCTCGCCCTTCTGGCAGATGGCGATTTCGGGCAGTGCCATCATCCTGGCCGTCGTGCTCAACGCGCGCGGCGAACGCCAGCAAGGCCGGATCATCCTGAGAAAGGCGGAGGCGGCATGACCGACGTCCCTGCCCCACGCCATATTCCCGACCGGCTCGACAGGCCGCTGTCTTCGGCGATCTTTTCCTGGGAGGCACTGCTGGTCGTGGTGGCCGTCGCCATCTTCGCCATCAACAGCTTCGCCTCGCCCTATTTCCTCGATCCCTATTCGCTGTCCGATCTGACCTTCAACTTCACCGAGAAGGGCATGATCGCCTTTGCCATGGCGCTGCTGATCATCTCCGGCGAAATCGACCTGTCGGTCGCCGCCATCATCGCGTTGGCATCGACCATGATGGGCATGGCGGTGCAGGCGGGTGCGGGTACACCGGTGCTGGTGCTGATCGGCATTGTGGTCGGGCTTGGCTGCGGCGCCTTCAACGGGCTGTTGGTGACACGGCTCGGCTTGCCGTCCATCGTCGTCACCATCGGCACGATGAGCCTGTTCCGCGGCATCGCCTTCATCATCCTCGGCGACCAGGCCTATAAGGGCTATCCCGAAAGCTTCGCCTTCTTTGGCCAGGGCTATGTCTGGTGGGTGGTGTCGTTCGAGCTGGTGCTCTTCCTCGTCGCCGCCGTCGTCTACTGGTTCCTCCTGCATCGCACGAGTTTCGGCCGCCGCGTCTTCGCCATCGGCAACAATCCGGTCGCGGCGCAGTTTTCCGGCGTGCGCGTCGGGCGTATCAAATTCACCCTGTTCTGCCTGACCGGGCTGATGTCGGGTATAGCCTCGGTGCTGATCACCTCGCGCCTCGGCTCGACGCGACCGTCGATCGCGCAAGGCTATGAGCTGGAAGTCATCACCATGGTGGTGCTCGGCGGCGTCAGCATCCTCGGCGGCGCCGGCAGCATTGTCGGCGTCGTGCTCGCCGCGTTCATCATGGGGCTGGTGACGTTTGGGCTCGGCCTGCTCAACGTGCCCGGCATCGTCATGTCGATCTTCATCGGCGTGCTGCTGATCATCGTCATCGCGCTGCCGATCGTCTGGCGGCGGCTGCGAGGTAGCAGCTGATGCCTGAGAAATACGCGTTCAAGATGAAGCTCAAACCGGGCATGAAGGCCGAGTACAGGAAGCGCCATGACGAGATTTGGCCGTCGCTGGTCGCGCTCTTGAAACAGGCCGGCGTGTCCGACTATTCGATCCATCTCGACGAAGAGACCAACATCCTGTTCGGCGTGCTGTGGCGGCGCGACGATCACGGCATGGCCGAATTGCCGAAGCACCCGGTGATGCAGCGCTGGTGGGCACATATGGCCGACATCATGGAAACGAAGCCGGACAACGAACCGGTGGCCGTGCCGCTGGAAACCGTGTTCCAGATGGCATGAGTGCTCTGCGCCACATCGCCGTCATCGACATCGGCAAGACCAACGCCAAGGTGGCACTGGTCGATCTCGCCATGTCGAGCGAGGTGGCGCTGCGCCGCATGGCGAACGCGCCGGTGCGGCAAGCGCCCTACCCACATCACGATGTCGAGGCGCTATGGGCATTCATCCTCGACAGCCTTGCCGATCTCAACCGCGAACAGCCGATCGCCGCCATCTCGATCACCACGCATGGCGCGACAGGTGCGCTGGTCGACGCCTCTGGCGAACTGGTGCTGCCGATGCTCGACTATGAGTTCGACGGCCCCGACAGGCTGGCGGCGGACTATGACGCTGTTCGACCGCCCTTCACCGAGACCGGCACACCGCGCCTGCCGCTCGGCCTCAATCTTGGCGCGCAGTTCTTTTGGCAGCAGAAGTGTTTTCCGGCCGCGTTCGCGCATGCGGCCGCGATTCTGATGTACCCGCAATACTGGGCGCTGCGCCTGACCGGCGTCGCCGCCAACGAAGTGACCTCGCTCGGTTGCCACACCGATCTGTGGAATCCATGGCATGCTGACTTTTCGTCGCTGGTCGATCGGTTGGATTGGCGCCACCTGATGGCACCGGTGCGGCCGGCCAGCGATCGCCTCGGTCCGATCCTGCCAGCGCTTGCCGCGCGCACCGGCCTTGATGCGCAAACCCCTGTGTTCTGCGGCCTGCACGATTCCAACGCCTCGCTGCTGCCGCATCTCCTGTCCGACGCGCCACCCTTCTCGGTCGTCTCGACCGGCACCTGGGTGGTGTCGATGGCGGTCGGCGGCAGAGAGATTGCGTTGGATGCGGCGCGCGATACGCTGGTCAATGTCAATGCGCTGGGCGACCCGGTCCCTTCAGCGCGCTTCATGGGCGGTCGCGAGTTTTCCGTGCTGACGGAAGGCCAGCCTGACGACTGGACTGAAGCTGATGTTGGCGCCGTGCTCGTGCGGAAGACATTGCTGCTGCCGTCGACGCAGCAGGGATCAGGGCCGTTCCCGCATCAGGCCGCGACATGGCTCAATGCCGACGGCATGAACAATGGCCAGCGCTTTGCCGCCATCTCGTTCTACCTGGCACTGATGACGGCGATCTGCCTTGAGCTGGTCGGAAGCGATGGCCCGACCACCGTCGAAGGCCCGTTTGCCCGCAATCGCCTGTTCGTCGGCATGCTGGCCGCAAGCACTGGCCGCGCCGTCATCGCGTCCGAAGCCGCCACGGGAACCAGCATCGGCGCGGCACTGCTGGCGTCCGACCAGGTCACGGCGCACGGCAAAGGCGAGCGACTGGAACCGCCGATCGACCCGGCCTGGGCCGACTATGCCAACGCGTGGCGCGCGGCGGTCGAAGCGCGGGGCTGATCACAGAATCCGCTTGCCGAAGGCCGACATCACAAAGCTCACGGTGTCAGCGCCGATCCTGGGCTCCAAGTCCCCGGCCAGGCCCGAAACATCCATCGACATCAGGCCGCCGGACAGCGCGATCGCCTCCATCGCCTGATGCGTTTCGCGCACGGTCAGCCCGCCGGAGCCGGCCGCCCAGCCGGCGAATTCGGTCGCCGTCAGGGAATAGCTGACATGAAAGCCCTGTGTGCCCGACGTGGCGATGCGGATCGCCTCATGCATCAGGTCGCGCATGCCCATGGCGTCGATATCGGTCATGGTGAAGGCCGACACGCGCGAATCCTTCAGCACCCGCGCCTCCGCCGGGTCGGCATGGCGCAGGCCGACGATGACGACATTTTCCGGGGACAGCTGCGGCTGCAGCGCGCCGGCCTTGTGGTCGAGACCGAGCGTTCGCGCCAGCACAGAACCTTCCGGCAGGTCGATGCCCTCTTCGTCTTCCGGCATCAGCGCGGCAATGGAATCGATCCAGATCAGGCCGAAGGAGTGCATCGCGCGCGCCGTCGCCGTCAGCGCCTTGTGGGCGATACGACGATCGGCGCCGGCACTCAGTCGGATCAGCCCGGAGGGCGGCCGCTCGACATCGGCGAGTTCCACGACGTCGAAATTCATCACCTCCAGCCGCGCACCGGTCCCCTCGCGGGCAAGAATGCCGGCGGCTTCCTGTTCGGCCGAGATCGACACCATCTTGCGGCCGGAAAAGTCGGCGACGTCATGCATCGGGGCCTTCTCGACATACTCCGACGTCATCGCCAGCAGCATGGCGCCGTAGCTCATGCGAAAGGCGACGCGATCTCCCACAGCGGGGCGCGGGTCGGCTTCCTGCACGTCGAGCAGCAGATGGTCGCTGGAGGCGCCGAGCACCCTGATCCCCCTGGCGATCGGCGTCAGCCCTTCGACCAGCACGTCCTCGCGGCCGATATTGGCGATGGCGCGCAGCCTGTCGCCCTCGTCGGGAAAGACCGGTTGGTTGCCGAAAGCGTCGTAGCCGGACTCGCCGATCGGCCGCGACGGCTTGAGCTTGACCTCGATGATGTCGCCGGTCAGGCGGCACGCGTCGGGCTCGAGTTCATCCCATGGCACATCGCGAAAGGTTTCGACGCCGCCTTGCAGGATCGCCTCGCCGACCCGGAGATTGTTGATGCCGGCCGGAAGTGTGCCTTCGAGCAGCAGCGTCAGCGACGACGACGCCCCGCCGGAGATCCAGTCGAGACTTTTGCCCGACAGGCGCTCCGTCTTGTAGGCGTGGGCGACGAGTTGCCCAAGATTTTCCGGCGTCGGCATGATGGCGCCGAAACAGCCGAGATTGGTGCCGATGCCGGCGATGCGCACGCCCTTGAACTCGAGGATCCGCTCAACGGTGGGGATCAGGTCGTTCGGCCAGATGCCTTCGCGGAGGTCGCCGAGATCGATCATCAGCATGATGTCGTGGACGCGGCCCATGCGCTCGGCGATGCGCGAGATCTCGCGGATGGTGGCGAGTTCCGACTGCAGGCTGATGTCGACGGTGCGCACCACCTCCTCGATGCGCGCCATGGGCGGGCTGCGCAGCAGCATGATCGGCACGCTGATGCCGCTGTCGCGCAGCCGGCGAATGTTTTCGAAACGCGATTCGGCAATGCCGGCGACGCCGCCGCGCAGCATGGCGCGCGCCACTTGCGGCATGCCGCAGGTGCCCTTGGTGACGCCGAACACCTTGATGCCGGACAAAGCGCAGCGGTCAACAATGGTGCGTGCGTTGCGCTCGATACGGCCGAGGTCGATGGCGACTTGCGGTCCCGACATTTTTCCTCTCAGGGTTTGTATAATCTATCGGCCAGGTGCATCTTCAAGATCA
Organism: Mesorhizobium sp. WSM4312; assembly: GCF_002294875.1. NCBI lineage: Bacteria > Pseudomonadati > Pseudomonadota > Alphaproteobacteria > Hyphomicrobiales > Phyllobacteriaceae > Mesorhizobium > Mesorhizobium sp. WSM4312. The sequence continues at coordinate 127,135 of NZ_NSFU01000018.1, forward strand.
TCTTCTGATACCTGTCAAAGCCAGAAGTGACGGTCTCAATGTTGGAAACCAGAGCAATTGTATGTGGGCACGTCTTTCGATTGGAGAGACCGGTGGCACTGGTCGTCCGTCATTCCGATGGCGAGTGGCAACTGACATGCGGCGCACATGATCATCCTGCGGACTGCGAAGATTTCGAAGTCGTCGGCCTCGGCCATCTGACCACCACGCAGGACAATCTGGCACAGATTGGGCGGCTTGAGCGTGGTTGGCTTGCTGAATGGGTGCAGGGCCAATGGACGCGGTGCCAGCACGACGACTAGTGCTCCATCAGTTGACGTAGACGAGTCCCTGCGGGTCGATCTCGGGCTTGCGGCCGGCAACGAGGTCGGCCAGGAATTTTCCCGAGCCACAGGCCATCGTCCAGCCGACATGGCCGTGGCCGGTGTCGAGATAGAGGTTTTTGTAGCGCGCCTGACCGATGACCGGCACGGAGCCCGGCATCATTGGCCGCAGCCCTGCCCAGAGCTCCGCCTTCTTCTCGTCGAATGCGCCGGGGAAGAGGTCCCTGGCAGTCCTGAACATGGTGACAAAGTCGCTGGGTTTGTGGGTGCGGTCGAAGCCGGTGAATTCGGCGGTCGAAGCCAGCCGCAACCGGTTGCCGAGCCTCGAATAGGCCATCAACTGGTCCTCGTCGGCGCCGCCCATGGTCGGCCCCTTGCTCTCGTCTTCCAGCGGAATGGTCGCGGTATAGCCCTTCACCGGATAGACCGGCAGGTCGATGCCGTAGCGGCGGCCGAGCAGACCGCTTTCCGGCCCCATCGAGATGACCACGGCATCACCCGTCACCGGTCCGGCCGAAGTCATCACCGACCGCACCCGGTCGCCCTCAATGTCGAGACCCTCGACCGTCGTGCCGTAGAGGAATTTCACACCGAGCTTTTCGGCGGCATGGGCGGCGAGCTTTTCCACGAACTGTTGGGAATCACCGGTCTGGTCGATCGGCGAATAGACGCCGCCGGCGATCTTTTCCTTCACTCCGGCAAGGCCCGGTTCGAGCTCGACCAGCCGGTCGCGGCCGACGATCTCGATCGGCAGACCGTGTTCGGCAAGATAGCGATAATTGTCGGTTCCGGTGTCGAGGCTGTGCTGCGAGCGGAAGAAATAGAGGATGCCTTTCTTGCGCTCGTCATAGTGGATGCCGGTGTCGGCCGAGATGGCGTTGATGCAGTCGCGCGAATAGAGCGCCAGGCGCAGCTTGACCTGGCTGTTGGCGCGCAGGCGGGCCACCGTGCATTGGCGCAGGAAACGCAGGCTCCAGGCGAGGAAATAGGGATCGAAGCGCAGCCGCACCTTGATGCCGAGATCATGATTGTAGAGCCCGCGCAGAAATGTCTTCAGCGCCGCCGGCGAGGCCCAGGCGGTGGCGTCGCCCGGAGAAACCAGGCCGGCATTGGACTGGCTGGTGCCCCGCGCCGGCGCCGCATGGCGCTCGATCACGGTGACCTCGTGGCCGTCGGCGGCCAGGTAATAGGCCGCTGCCGTGCCGACAACGCCGGCGCCGAGCATCGTTATCTTCATGCCATCCCCCAAAGCTCTCGGCGGCACGGCGCCTCCACGCCGCGTCGCGACTGCTTCCATAGCGCGTCGCCGCGCGCCTTGCGAGCCCTTGGGGGGCTGGCTTAGCCGCGGGCGGAGTTCTTGCTGGTCAGGATGCGTTCCCAGGCGAGTGCGTCGGCAACGATCTGGTCCAGATCGTCGCGTTGTGGCGTCCAGCCGAGTTCCGCCCGGGCAAGGTCTGAATTGGCGACCACCGCAGCGGCGTCGCCAGGGCGCCGGTCGCCCATCTTCACCTCGAAATCCCGGCCAAAGGCGCGGCGCACGCTCTCAATGACCTCGAGCACCGAATAGCCATGGCTGTAGCCGCAATTGGCGACGAGGCTCTGTCCCCCGGCGCGCAGCCGCTGCAGGGCCAGGCGATGCGCAGCTGCCAGGTCGCTGACATGGATATAGTCGCGCATGCAGGTGCCGTCCGGCGTCGGGTAGTCGGTGCCGAACACCTGCATGAAGGGACGCTTGCCGAGCGCGGTCTCGCAGGCGACCTTGATGAGGTGGGTGGCGCCCGGAGTCGACTGGCCGGTGCGACCCCTGGGGTCGGCGCCGGCAACGTTGAAATAGCGCAGCGCCGTGTAACGGATGTCGTGCGCGAGGCCGGCATCGCGCAACATCCACTCGCTCATCAACTTGGACAGGCCATAGGGCGATTCCGGCGCCAGGCGGGCATCCTCGCGCACCGGCTCCAGCCCGGCGCCGCCATAGACGGCGGCGGTCGAGGAAAAGATGAAATGCGACACGCCCTCGCGCACCGCGGTTTCGATCAGCGTGCGTGTCTTCGAGGTGTTGTTCTCGTAGTAGGCGAGCGGGTCGGCGACCGATTCGGGGACCACGATGGAACCGGCAAAATGGATGATCGCGTCGACATGATTGTCCCTGATGATCGAACCGACCAATTCCTTGTCGGCGACATCGCCGACGACGAGCTTTGCCTCCGGCGCCACCGCCCATTCGAAGCCGGTGGAAAGCCGGTCGAGCACGACCACGCTTTCACCCGCATCCAGCAATTCCCAGACCATGTGGCTGCCGATATAGCCGGCGCCGCCTGTCACCAAAACCGTCATCCGCATCCTCGCATCTCAAGATTTATCGGAAACTGTCTCAAACACCGCCTTACTGGAAAGCCTGCCGCATGGCCATTAGAACCCTTGGTAACCGGCGTTCACCAAATGTGGCATCGTGCTGAAACATAAGTGATCCACAAAGCGTGTCGTGGAGTGGGAATAGGCCACGATCCGTCATCGTTAGGAACAGGTGCGGGGCGTGGCATTTTGACCAAAACGGCCCGGTGGACGACCAATAGGCCAATGATTATGATCCCGCGCAAAATTGGGAAGCGGACATGAACTACCAGCGGTTCTTCGAAGAAGCGATTGACCAGCTCCACGCGGAGCGGCGCTATCGTGTCTTCGCCGACCTCGAGCGCATCGCGGGCAAGTTTCCGCGCGCCATCTGGCGCTCCAA